>NZ_RZSL01000684.1:0-2855 GCF_003997355.1 Mesorhizobium sp. M1E.F.Ca.ET.041.01.1.1
GCATAGACGATGGCGTTCGACTTGACGTGCTTGGCGACGCGGAAAGCGAATTTGAGGTCGGCCATTTCGGCCGGCGTCGGCGCGCGCTTCGTCACCACCTTCAATTCGAGGTCGTCGATCACCGCATTGTCGCGGCTTTGCACCAAGAGCCCGCCGGCCACCGATTTCACGAGCGTGCCGGCGGCGCGCGGGTCGGGCAGGCCGCCGGCGACCAGAAGGCGCAAATTCTTCTTCGCGGCGACGATCGCGGCCGCCTCGTCGGTGGCGTCCGGCGCGATGATCACCTCGGTGAAGGTTTTCACGATCTCTTCCGCCGCCTCGGCATCGAGGATGCGGTTCATGGCGACGATGCCGCCGAAGGCCGAGACCGGATCGCAGGCAAGCGCCTTGGCATAAGCCGCCTTCAGCGTCGCCCCCTCGGCGACGCCGCAGGGATTGGCGTGCTTGATGATGGCGATCGCCGCCGAGCGGGCCGGATCGAACTCGCCGACCAGCTCGAAGGCGGCGTCGGTGTCGTTGATGTTGTTGTAGGAGAGCTGCTTGCCCTGCAGCTGCCTGGCGGTTGCGACACCCGGCCGCTTGTCGCCGGAGAGATAGAAGCCGGCGCTCTGGTGCGGGTTCTCGCCATAGCGCATCACCTGGTCGAGGCGGCCGCCGAAGGCGCGCCAGGTCGGATGCTCGACCTCGAGCGCCTCGGCGAACCAGCCGGAGATCGCAGCGTCATAGGTGGCCGTGCGGGCAAAGGCCTTGGCGGCCAGCTTCTTGCGGAAATCGAGCGACAGCGAGCCGAGGTTCATCTCCAGCGCGTTGAGCACCGAGGCGTAGTCGGCGGGATCGGTGACGATGGCGACATAGGCATGGTTCTTGGCCGAGGCGCGGATCATCGCCGGACCGCCGATGTCGATGTTCTCTACGATCGAAGCGTAGCCGGCGCCGGAGCGGCGGACTTCCTCGAACGGGTAGAGGTTGGAGACGACGAGGTCGATCGGAAGGATATGGTGGTCGTGCATCGCCTTCACATGCTCGGGGTCGTCACGCACGCCGAGCAGCGCGCCATGCACCGACGGGTGCAAGGTCTTGACGCGGCCGTCCATGATCTCGGGAAAGCCGGTCAGTTCCGAAACATCGCGGACCGCCAGGCCGGCCTCGGCGATCGCCTTCGCCGTGCCGCCGGTGGAGACCAGCTCGACGCCGGCGGCGGCAAGCGCCCTGGCGAAATCGATCAGGCCGGTTTTGTCGAAGACTGAAAGCAACGCGCGGCGAACCGGAACGAGGTCCGGTGCCGGAATGTTCTTGGCGGGGACGGCCATGGCAGGCGGCCTTTCAAGGCTGGTTGGGAAACGTTCGCGGGCCGTAGCATATGAGCCCCGGAAATCAAGCGCCGCGCACTTCTCCGGAGTGTCGTTTCGGGATTCGCCGTCACTTCAAGCGTCGGCACTGCCCCTCACCTGCCTGCCGGCATCCTCTCCCCGTATAGTGACGGGGAGAGGGGCGCTCTCATCGATGGTTTCGCCAATCTCGAGCGCAGCAGGAACAGTGCCGAGGCTGCGGCCAGCCCCCTTCTCCCCGTCACAATACGGGGAGAAGGTGCCGGCAGGCGGATGAGGGGCGGCGCCAGCGTCGGCAATTGGCCGGCGCCTACGCAATCGAAGCCGATCCGGCTCAGTTGTTTTCGGGATAGCCGGCGATGTGGGTGCGCGTCAGCTGCCAGTGCACCTCGGCGATCTCCGAGGCCTTGAAGGCAAGCACGATCTGCCGGCTGCGGCGCGGCCCGCCGAGTCCGGCGAAATAGATCGATTCCTCAACCTCCGGCGCCACTTCCGCGCAGGTGAAAACCCAAGTGTCTCCTTGTGCGGCGGCGAGCGTCAAGCGGTCCCGCTCGTCCTGAAGCAGGCCGATGTCGGGATGGATGTGGAAGCGCACTGTGACGAAGTCGCGGCCATTGTTGCGGACCGTCGCGCCCCCGGGGCGCAGGAAACGGTCGCGGCCGGTCAGCACATTGCCGTTCTCCGTCAGCTTCAATTCACGCTCGTGCAGGAAGCCGAAGCGCGCGGCATAGCCGTCGTGGCGGGCGACGAAACCGTGCACGCCTTTCTGGTCGATGCGCTTGCAGGGCACGCGCTGCGGGCCGGCGATCAGCGGCGAGCCGAGCAGGTCGCTGACCCGCAGCGAATGGCTGAAGCGCGCCGAGGAGGTGTCGTTGACGGTGGCGGTCGAGTGCGCGGCGGTGGCGCGGGCAAGCGGGCGGAACTCGGCGGCGCCATAGGTATCGATGCCGGCATTGACGATGAAGTGCTGGCGTCCGGAAGAAAGCTCGAAGGCGAGGCACCCGGCATGCGCGGCGTTGGAAACGTCGATGGGCGGCGGCAGGCCGGTGTCGGCGATCACCGTCACGCCGCCCATCGACAGGCGCTCGTAGCCGGAATGCGGCGCGTGCAGCAGCGGCGCGCCGACCGTGTCGTCATGACGCAGGATGGTGGCGATGCGGTCGTGGATCGTGGCGCCCATGCCGTTGAAGCGGGCGAGGCTGCCGTCCTGGTGGCGGAAGAAACGCAGGGCCGGCAGCATGCGGTCGATGGCGCCGATCAACGCCGGCGGCGGCGCCTCGGCCTGGTTGGCATAGGTCTGGCGCAGAGGCAAAAGGTCGGCCAGCAATTCCAGCACCGTCATCGGGTTGCGCGAGATGTGGCCGCCATCGGGAAGGATCTGGCGGTCGAGCTCCTCGGCAAGGTTGCGGGTGGCGGCGCGCAGCGCCGAGGGCGGCGCCGGCAGCGACAGGGCGGCGAAGGCAAGCGCGATGCGGGCGCGCAGCCTGTCCTTGCCGTCCGGCATCTCGCGTGCCATCGACCGCAGAT
>NZ_RZSL01000685.1:0-2849 GCF_003997355.1 Mesorhizobium sp. M1E.F.Ca.ET.041.01.1.1
GACAGGACGGCAGTGGAGGCGGGATCCACGTGCCCCATGAAGGTCGACAACTTGACCAGCTTGTCGGTGGGATTGCTTCCGTCGCGATACCATCGCAGAAGTCGCCCGACCGCAAAACTGTGCCGCTAATTCCGAGGTCGGAATTAGCGGCATAACTCCGAGTGCCGGATTATTCCGAGTGACGGCCGGGAGGCCAAAGAGTGCGGGCGATCTGTGGCTGTTGGGTCGGCATAATCAGAGGCTCTTCAGGAATGCAAGGAGATGGTCGTCGGGCTTGTAGCGGCCCAACCGGATGTCAGCCGTGTCGGTCTTCGCCAGAGCTTGCTCCTTGAGCTTCATGTCGGCCTGAAGATAGATGGCGGTGGTTTCGACCGACTCGTGGCCCAGCCACAGAGCAATGACCGAGCGGTCGACGCCGTGCTGGAGCAGGTCCATTGCCAGGGTATGCCTCAGGACATGCGGCGTTACGTGCTTGCTGGCCAGCGATGGGCAGTGGCGACGTGCGACGGCGAGGTGCTTGTTCAGCAGGTATTGAAGTGCGTCGTGACTCAATGATGTGCCGCTTATCGTCGGGAAGGCAGGATCGGAACTCCGGCCGCGTCGCTCGGCAAGCCAGGCACGCAGCACCGTGACCGTATCCTTGCGAAGCGGGGTGTTGCGGAGTTTTCGGCCCTTTCCCTGACATTGCACATAGGCGGCCGGGCCGAGGACGATGTCCTCGCAACAAAGGCCGACGATTTCGGCAGCACGCAGGCCGGTCTGCACGGCCAGCAACAGAAGCGCCCGGTCACGGCGCCCGCCCCAGCTGCCGAGGTCGGGGGCGGCGAGCAAGGCGGCGACTTCGACGCTGCTGAGGAAGGCGACCGGCCGGCGCACGTAACGCTTGCTCGGAATGGCGAGCACGCGCTGAGCCAATGCGCTGTGTTCCGGCGCATGCAAGGCCACATAGCGGAAGAAGGAATGGATGGCGGCAAGACGGACATTGCGGCTCCTGGCGCTGTTGTCGCGTTCGTGTTCGAGATGATCGAGGAAGGCGCCGAGGAACGCGGTGTCGAGATCCGGCAAGGTGACGTGCGAAGCCCCCTTGCGTAGCTGCCGCTGGGCATAGGCCAGCAGCAGGCAGAAGGTATCGCGGTAGCTCGCCAGCGTATGCGGGCTTGCTTGTCGTTGTCTGATGAGGCGATCGGTGAAGAAGGCCTCAAGAAGAGCGGGGAACGTTGGGGCGGCGCTCATGGGCGGGATTCCGGCTGAGATTGTTCCGCCCGCAGCAGCGCTTGCTGCAGCAGCTCCGGCGTTGCCGTCAAATACCAATAGGTGTCGGTGATGTGGGCATGGCCGAGATAGGTCGCCAACTCGGGCAGGTGGCGTTCGACATCGATGCCGTTGCGATACCAGCGCAGCAATGTTGTCACGGCCAGTCGGTGGCGAAGGTCGTGCAGACGCGGCCCATGGGAATCCTTAGAGCCGCGCAAACCGACCTCGCGCGACAGCTTGACGAACGTCCACCGCACGGCCCATTCGGTCAAACGCGTGCCCCGCTCGGAAAGGAAGAAGCTGGAGCTCAGGGGATTGGGGCATGAACGGTCTCGGCTGGCCGCATAGATTTTGAGAGCGTGTTGCGTCGAGGGGTGAAGCGGCACGTAGCGCGACTTGCCGAACTTCGTGTCGCGAACCGTCAGCACGCCATCAACGAGATCGGTGTCGCCGCGATCGAGACGCAGCGGTTCGTTGCAGCGCATGCCCGTCGCCGCGTACAAGCCGAAGAGCGTGGCATAGGTCTGCGGGCGAAGGCCGACTGTCGACGGCAAGCGCTTTGCCGCGTCGATCAGTCGGGTGATCTCTTCGTCGCGATAAATATAGGGCGACGATGGCCGACGATACCGGTGAGGAAGAAGGTCGGGCGGCGGGACGACGGTCCGCGGGTCAATGGCGCTGCAATAGCGCGCGAACCGGCGAACCATCGCCAACCGGTTGGCCCACTGGGCGGGCTGTGCCTCTGCCGGCTGCATGGCCCAGGCCAGGGCAATCTCGGTGGTGATGAAGGTGGCGCCGGAAGATTCGGCAAAGACAACGAAGCGCTGCAGCAACCGTCCGGAAAGACGCAGCTTATGGCCGAGGGCGCGGCGCGCGGCCAGGTACTCTTCGAGCGCCGCTTGCAACGCGCTCATGATGAGACTCCTGGCCAGGGTAGAGCAATGGCACGCAACGCCGCGATGTCGACTTTGGCATAGATCTGTGTCGTGTTCGGCTGGCTGTGGCGGAGAAGTTGACCGATTTCAACGAGCGAGGCGCCGCGGCGCAGCAGATCGGTGGCGAGTGAGTGACGCAACAGGTGCGCGCCCTTGAACGCCGGCGTCAGACCGGTGCGCTTGAGCGCACGATGGACGATGCAGCAAATAGTCGAAGGGCTGACAAAACTCCGTCTGGGTGCCTTTATGCGAATGAAGACGCGGCGTGTTGAGCAAGCAGGCCGATCCTGCCGCAGATAGTCGACCAAGGCGGCACCGACATCCGCCGGCAGTGGCAGCCGCGCCAGCCGTTGACCCTTGCCATGCACGACGATCTCGCCGCAATCCCAGTCGAGATCGTCCAGGGTCAAGGCCGAGACTTCGCCACCCCGTAAGCCGAGGCGCGCGAGCAGCATCAGAACCGCGTAGTCCCTGCGGCCGGCCGGTGTTCTCCTGTCGCAAGACGCAAGGAGCCGTTCGACCTGATCGGCAGGCAGCGCCTTCGGCAGGTGTGCCAAGCGCCAGCCGGCGATCCCAGGCACCGCGACAGCGAGATCGGTGGCAAGCAACCCGCGTTGCTGGAGGAAGCGCAGAAACGAACGCAGTGCGGTGACCACCAAC
>NZ_RZSL01000686.1:0-2827 GCF_003997355.1 Mesorhizobium sp. M1E.F.Ca.ET.041.01.1.1
GATAGGTGTTCATCGAGCGCTCGATGATCTTCGTCACGCCGGACGGCGAGCGCTCGATGAACACCTATCTCGGTGCGTGTATCGAGCTCGGACCGGAAGACGTCGAAGCCGACAAGGCCGCCGGCGCCAAGGTTACCTATTTCGAGGGCTATCTGTGGGATCCGCCGCGCGCCAAGGAGGCGATCCGGCAGACCGCGAAGCTGGCGCACGCCGCAGGCCGCGAAGTATCGATGACGCTGTCGGATTCCTTCTGTGTCGACCGCTACCGCGACGAGTTCCTCGAGCTGATGCGTTCGGGCACGGTCGATATCGTTTTCGCCAACAGCCACGAGATCAGGTCGCTCTACCAGACCGCTTCCTTCGAGGACGCTCTCGCCGCCATTCGCAAGGACTGCAAGATCGCCGCCGTCACCCGCTCGGAAAAGGGCTCGGTGATCGTGCGCGGCGACGAGACCGTCCCCATCAAGGCGACGGCGATCAAGGAACTGGTCGACACGACCGGCGCCGGCGACCTCTACGCCGCCGGCTTTCTCTATGGCTACACGACCGGACGCAGCCTCAAGGATTGCGGCGACCTCGGCTCGCTGGCGGCCGGCTTGGTGATCCAGCAGATCGGCCCGCGGCCCCGGCAGAACCTGCGCCGCGAAGCGGAGCAGGCGGGGCTGCTGTAGCGACGCCTTTCCCTTCTCCCCTTGTTGTGGGAGAAGGTGTCGCCGAAGGCGACGGATGAGGGGTGTTCCAGCTTGGTGGACACGTTCATCCACATCCGTCCTCGGTGACAGTTGTGCCGCGCCTCGTTTCTTCCAATACCCCTCATCCGTCTCGGCGCTGCGCGCCGATCCACCCCGGCCGGGGCCCCGCTGCTTCGCAGCGTCCCGGCGTTCGCTGGCCTTTCATCGTGCCACAGGCACGATGAATTCGCTTCGCGAACCGGCTGCTCACCCCACAAGGGGAGAAGGAAGAAGCGCTGCCTGTCGCACGCCTGTCATAGAGCGCTCCTACAGCCGATGTGGGGCCTTTCCGCGACTGACATCTCGGGATGCCCGCAACAGTTGGGGTGTCAAAGAAAATGCAAGACAGCAACCTTCACGGTCGCTGCATCTGTCGCCATTGCGATTGCCGCTTTCCGTTGTAGCCGTTCAAAAACCAGCCGCGGCCAGGGGGAGGAGAGCGCGGCACGCAAGACAGACGCATGACCAGATTTCAGAATCCGCCTGAAGGGATTTCGCAGGAGGCCTTGGCCGGCCTGGTGGCCGAGGCGGTGCAACAGGCATTGATGCGGCATGGCATTCTGCTGGACGCGGAAGCCCTGGCCTCCGCCAGCGCGATTGCAGGCAGCGTTGCCGCCGCCCTTCCCTTCCTGTCTCAGACGCAACGGCTCGCAATCACCTCCTTCAAGGGTGGCTGGACCGAGCTGACGTCCGCGTTTTTCCGTGCGATGGCGGAAAAAATCGTGCGGGCAGACCAGGCAGGCGCCGAGACCGTGGGCGAAGGCCCGACAATCGGGCCTGCCAAGCCTGTCCCCCCGCCTTTGGCCGAGCGAGCCTCCGAGCTCCAGTCGATGCTCATCGAAGACTGGGCCGGCGAGGTTGCCGGGTCGACCTACCTGGAAGAAAGATTCCGCATCCCGCGTTCGACGCTGCATCGCTGGCAAAGGCGGGGCGAGGTCATCGCCCTTCGCAAGGGCGGCCGCAAACACGTCTTCCCGCTCGCCCAGTTCGTCGACGGCAGGCCGGCCCCGGGCATAAGCGAGGTGTTGGCGGCGATCACCAATCCGAGGTTGGCCTGGTTCTGGCTGACCCGCCCTTCCGCCGAACTGGATGGCCGCATCCCCATCGAAATGCTGCGTGAGGACATGATCGAGGATGTGGTTCGCGCCGCGCGCAGCTTGTCCCGGGCCTGAGTCTGCAGCGTGGCTCCTCGCCTCTGGCTCAACTATTTTCTAGAATTTTAGCCGGCTGTTCCTTCGTCACAAAACTGTAACAAATGGCACATCTGGGACACCTGTCAGGTAAAATATCCTTTTAGAACGTATACGTTGTGCAATATGTGCCATTCTTTCAAATATGTGACGTGATATTTGCGCAACAAGACTTTCATAAGAGTCCAAAAGCCGGTTTTCGAACACAAACACTGTTGTGAACGACAGCCAGTTGGGCCATGTCGAAGGCGAAGAAGCGGCGCCGATGCGCGGCTTTTTCAACGATGGGGACGGGGTGGCAAAAAAGCCGGATGGCATGCCGAGCCTGTCTTGAACCTTTGACTGGAGATTCAAGAAAATGAACATCAAGAGCCTTCTTCTCGGCTCCGCTGCGGCGCTGATCGCAGTTTCGGGCGCCCGTGCCGCCGACGCGGTCACCGTCGCCGAGCCGGAACCGGCCGAATACGTCAAGATCTGCGACGTCTATGGCGCGGGTTACTTCTACATCCCCGGCACCGAGACCTGCCTGCGCATCGGCGGCTATGTCCGCTATGACGCCGGCTTCGGCGACGTCGGCTCGTTCGATGGCCGCATGGCCACCGATCACGAGGACGGCGACTCGCAGAACACTTGGAAGAAGAACGCCCGCTTCACGCTGAAGACCTGGACCGGCCAGGAAACCGAGCTTGGCACGTTGAAGACCTATACCGAGACCAAATTCGACTTCTCGAATGGCGGCCCCACGTCTACTCCTAAGCTGAGCTTCGCCTGGATCCAGCTCGGCGGCCTGCGCGTCGGTAAGGACGAATCGGCTTACGATCAGTTCATCGGCTATGCCGGCAACGTCATCCAGGACACGATCATCCCGTACGGCATGAAGGACACCAACGTCGTCCAGTACTACTT
>NZ_RZSL01000687.1:0-2825 GCF_003997355.1 Mesorhizobium sp. M1E.F.Ca.ET.041.01.1.1
GCACACCACGACCTGGGTCGCCACGCTGCCGCCCGGCTGCGTCCGCACCAAGGTCAACGGCTTCGACGTCTGGCGCTGCGGCGGCACCTATTACCGGCTCTATCAGGGCCGCTACATCGTGGTCGTCGTCGATTGACCGGCGGACGCCGCGACGCCGAGGGCAAGTCTGACGCCCTCGGCGAGATGCTCGGCATCGGCCGGATTTTCAAACGGCACGCCTCGGAGGGCGTAATCGAGCGGAGAGAAAGGTTCGCCCTCGCCAATGAGGGCGATCTGCCGCCGCGCCTTCTCCATCTCCCCCATCTGGGCATAGCAGGCTGCCAGCCGCGTCCTGATCCAGGGCGCGGGGCGCGTCGCGAGTTCCAGCGCTTCCGCGGCCTGCCGGTATTCGCCCATCATGTAGAGCGCCAGCGCGCGGTCGAACTGGTACCAGTGCGGGTGCAGCGGATCGATGCGGATGCCGCGCGCCAGCCAGGTCAGCGCCTCCAGCGGCCGGCCGCGCATGGTGAGCAGCATGCCCATCTGCTCGATGCTGTCGGCATCGTAAGGATTGAGCTGCAGCGCGATGCGCATGTGATGCTCGGCCGCCACATGGTCGCGCATATAGAGGCGGATCAGCGACTGCACGCGATGCCCCGTCGGCTGGTCGGGCGATAGGGCCAGTCCCTTGTCGGCGAGGTCGCGGGCATTTTCCAGCACCGCGTCGCTGGCGCGTCCGAATTCCCCATCCAGTGCCCGCGCCAAGGCGAGATAGGTGTAGGCCAGCCCGTAATTCGGATCCTTGGCGATCGCCGCTTCGAACAAGGCCTCGGCGCCGCGCTGGTCGGTCTGGGCCGGGTCGCGCAGCAGCGCAAAGCCGCGCAGCAGAAGCTCGTAGGCGGCAAGGCTGGTCACCGGCTTGCGCGAGGCCTGCTCCAGCCCGGCATTGGTGACCCGCGTGACCAGCCGGCTGACGATCTGTTCGACAATCTCCCGCTCGATCGCGAACAGGCCGGCGCCTTGCGACTGGTAGCGGTCGCCCCAGAGCTGGCTCCCGGTGGCGATATCGACGAGGCTGACAGCCACCACGACATGCTCGACCTGGCGGCGAAGCGATCCCTCGACAAGGTAGTCGGCGCCGATGCGGGCACGGATTTGCGGCCACTCGGCGCGGCCGAAGGAAGCGAAGGAGAAACTCGAATTGCGCGCCAGGACCGTGACGGTACCGAAGCGCGCCACGCCATTGATGATATCCTCGGCAAAGCCGTCGACCATCGCCTCGTCGGCCGGATCGCCGCTGTCGTTGCGAAAGCGCACCACCGCCACGATCGGCTGGCTGCTGATCTCAGGTGCGGCCTCGGCCTCGGCGGCAAGCATATAGCCTCGCTTGGAGACGGTGCGGACCATATCGTCGCCAAGCACCTTGCGGATCTCGCGGATCGATTGGGTGAGCGAATCCTCGGTGACATAGACGCCCGGCCAGACGACATCCATCAGCTCCGATTTCGGAACGACGCGGCCCATGTTGCGGGCGAGATGCGAAAGCAGCGCGTAGGCTTTCGGCCGGAGGTAGAGCGGCTCGTTGACGCCGCACAGCGTCCCCTTGGCAAGGTCGAGCGTGAACCCGCCAAACCGGAAGACCTGATCGGCCGTCGCCGTCGTCATCGGGAACCCCTTCCCGGCCCGCGCAATACCCGATCGATCCCGCTCAACGGGGCATGCGCATCGCCATTATTGCCCACTGCGCAATTTCGATCAAACTGGCTGTCGGCGCGGTGGCTAGTGTCGCCCCGCCAAATGCGAGGAGCCATGAACCCGACCGAGAAAGCGCTGTGGTTTGTCGAAAGCCATCTGCCCGATGCGATTTCGCTCGACGATGTCGCGGCAAGCAGCGGCGTGTCGCGCTTCCACGTGACGCGTGCCTTCGGCGCCGCCACCGGACGGTCTGTCATGGGCTATATGCGGGCGCGCAGGCTCAGCGAAGCGGCGCGCCAGCTTGCCGGCGGCGCGCGCGATATCCTGGCCGTCGCGCTCGAAGCCGGCTATGGCTCGCATGAGGCTTTCACGCGGGCTTTTCGCGAGCAGTTCGGCACCACGCCGGAGTTGGTGCGCGCGCAAGGCTCGACCCAGACCCTCGACCTCGTGGAGCCTATTCTAATGGACAGTTCCCTTCTCACCACGCTCGAGTCGCCGCGCTTCGAGACCAGCCGCCCCTTCCTCATCGCCGGTCTCGGCGAGCGCTACAGCTGCGAGACCAGCGCCGGCATTCCGATGCAGTGGCAGCGCTTCGGGCCCTATATCGGCAACATCCCCGGCGAAGTCCCCGGCGTCTTCTACGGCGTCTGCGTCAATGGCGACGACGCCGGCAATTTCGACTACATCGCCGGCGTCGAAGTGTCGGATTTCTCCGACCTGCCCAAGGAGTTTTATCGCGTGCGGGTGCCAGCGCAGAAATATGCGGTGTTCGCGCATCGCGAGCACATCTCGACCATCCGCCGGACCGTCAACACGATCTGGAACAAATGGCTGCCGGGCTCCGGCCATGAGATCGCCGACTCGCCGGAATTCGAGCGCTACGGGCCTGAATTCGATCCGGATACCGGCAATGGCGGGCTGGAAATCTGGGTGCCGGTGAAAGGTTGAGACGCTTTTCCCTTCTCCCCTTGTGGGAGAAGGTGTCGCCGAAGGCGACGGATGAGGGGTGTTCCAGCTTGGCGCAGACCTTCGCCAGCGTTAGACGCCACGACTGGAGCAGACGTCTCACTCCGCTGGAACACCCCTCATCCGTCTCGGCGCTGCGCGCCGATCCACCTTCTCCCGCAAGGGGAGAAGGAAAAGGCGCCTAC
>NZ_RZSL01000688.1:0-2816 GCF_003997355.1 Mesorhizobium sp. M1E.F.Ca.ET.041.01.1.1
AGCGCTGTCCGTTTCGACGATCGAGCGCCGGCTCTCCGGCCTCGCCTGGAACTTTACCCAGCGCGGTTTTGCCATCGACCGCGCCGATCGCCATATTTCCTCGGTGCTCGCCGGCATCCGCCGCAAGCACGCAAAGCCGCCGCGGCAGAAGGAGGCCGTGCTCAGCGACGACCTCATTGCGATGATCGCCACGCTTGGTCACGATCTCAGGGGCCTCCGCGACCGCGCCATGCTCCTGCTTGGCTTCGCCGGCGGCCTGCGCCGTTCCGAGATCGTCGGCCTCGACGTCACGCGTGACGATGACAGCGACGGCGCCGGCTGGATCGAGATCCTTCCGGGCAAGGGCGTGCTGGTGACGCTGCGTGGCAAGGGCGATCGCTGGCGCGAGGTCGAGGTCGGCCGCGGCTCCAGCGACCACACCTGCCCCGTGGTGGCGCTCGAGACCTGGATCAAGTACGGCCGCATCGCGCGAGGGCCCCTCTTCCGCCGCATCTTCAAGGACAACAAGACCGTCGACGTCGAGCGGCTCTCCGACAAGCATGTCGCCCGCTTGGTCAAGCAAACGGTGCTTGCTGCCGGTATCCGCTCCGATCTTCCGGATGCCGATCGCGGCCTGCTGTTCGCCGGCCATTCGCTGCGGTCCGGGCTCGCCTCGTCGGCCGAGATCGAGGAGCGCTACGTCCAGAAGCAGCTCGGCCATGCGTCGGCGGAAATGACCCGGAAATATCAGCGTCGGCGCGATCGGTTCCGGACCAACCTCACCAAGGCGTCGGGGCTATAAGAAGGCCCTCCCTCCCCCGACCGCAGCCGTAGTGGCGTAGCCGGGGCATGCAGGATTTTCACCTTAGCGCTTCAATTGAAATCGGGAAGTAAAACCGACATCGGCGCGCGCGAGCGGCCCGATCAGGCTGTTTAGGGACAAGCTCGAGAAATTGTAAGCCATTGATTCTGTTGTAGCCGATTCGCGTAACAGAAGCTATGTTTCACGTAACTTCCGTCACAGGTGATGATTCTGGCAAGAAATCTCCCTATCGATAATGACCGCTTATCGATAGTGATGGATTTGGCGGCGCAAATCAGCGAAACTCCTCACCCTGGATCGCTGGACAGGCCTGGAAACGTAGGGTTTCGGCGCTTGTCGTCTGCCTGGTTCAGTGGATTGGTTCGTCCGCTTGCGTGGACGACCTCGCGCGCAAGGGACGCCACTATGACCGCAGAGCCGATCCGCCTGCCCGATATCGCTTCCGTTCAAGCCGTCCTGAAAAGCCTCGAGCCGGTGTCGGCCGACGCCGAGCTCGCCCCTGCTCTTGCCAACGCCTTCCCCGGTTTTGAATTCACCGCAGCCTCGATCGACGATTTTTACTGGCGCGGCGACGCCCGCACCGTTTTGTCCCCCAGTGGCACACGCATTGGCGACCATCGCGCCTGGGTCGAGCGCGAGCTGGCCGACCTGAGCGGCGACCTCACTGCCTTCTGGAACCGACACCGAAGCGGCGACCTCCGGTTCACCGAATGGCGCGGCGCCAGCGTCTTCGCCTTCGCGCCCACCGGCCTCGGCGTCGCCGATTTTGTCCAGCTCTCGCTCGGCCGCGAGATCGAGGTTTTGGCCGGACCGGTGGTCGATCCCGATTATCGCCCTCATAACGCCGACGATCTTTTGGACCCGTCCTGGGTGCGGCGCGAGCCTGATGCGGTCGCGCCCGTGCTTGCCGGGCCCATCTACCGGCTGCGCGGCCGCGCTGGCGGCGGCATCGTTCACATGCGCAGTTTTCTAGCGCGCCAGGCGCGCATCGAACGCGAACAGCGGGCGGCGCGCCGACCGGGACTCGAGAACCGTGTCATTCACGAGGTCGGCTCCGAGAGTAAGCGGGATACTCCGTTCCTCGACGCCAATCCGGACTGGTTCGATTTTGTGCCGCGCGAAAACCGCTTTTTTGCCGACTGGCAGCGGTCGAGCGCTTGCGACCACCGCATCTTTGATCATTGGGCCTTCGACATTCACGATCTTGAGCATCGCGACCGGCGCGAGATCGGCTTTATCCCGCGACCTCTGCGGTTCCCCAGCGAACAGCTGCTGGCGGAAGACAGCGTCTCCGTGCATCGACTGATGGAGCGCATCGAGGCGATCGACGCCGAGGTGGGCCTGCCCTTCGCCTGGTTCTTTTTGATGACGCACGGGCACTGGGTCGATCCGGACGTCGGCGATGCGATCGCTGACGGCCTGCGCCAAGGCCGCGTGCGCCTGCCAGACCGCGATGCAGCCGTGCTGCTCGCCTGGGCAGACGAACCGTATCTGTTTTAAGCGAGCACCATGGACCTCCGGCTGCCAAAGCCCGCATCCGACCAAAAGCTGCGCCGCGCGGAGGCACTCGATGCGCTGGATTCGGTGCTGCCATTCGACCGGCGCGATTTTCTGGCCGAACTTTTGACCGACGACGACGTCGCCACGCTGCGCCATCTCGCCAGGGAAGGCATCGGCGAAAATTCTTTGCGCGCCCTGGCCTCGGATCTCGGTTACCTCGAAGCGTGGTCGCTGGCCGCGACCGGTTTTTCGCTGCCCTGGCCGGCGCCGGAGGCGCTGCTGATCAAATTCGTCGCGCATCACCTGTGGGATCCCGCAAAGCGTGAAACCGACGTTTCGCACGGCATGCCGGGAGACGTGACCGCGGCGTTGAAGTCGGCCAAACTGTTGCGTGTCGATGGACCGCACGCGCCGAACACCGTGCGCCGGCGTCTGTCCAGCTGGTCGACGCTGACCGGCTGGCGCGGTTTTGTGGGAAAATTCAATGCGCCAGGCCTGCGCAGCGCTATAAAAC
>NZ_RZSL01000689.1:0-2812 GCF_003997355.1 Mesorhizobium sp. M1E.F.Ca.ET.041.01.1.1
AGATGCTGCGAACCGCGTAACCCTGCTCACAAAGCGCCGTTACATATTGGTCAATCTGCGACCCAAGCCAGCAACCCATGATCCGATCGACAGTCTGCGGCTTGACGAAAAAGCGTTCCAACATGGCAACCTCCATTCCAAAGTAGGGAACCGGAGGATGCGCTTCTGTTGCTGCCGCAAAGAGATGTGCCGTCTTTAGCCCACAAAAATCTCTAACGTCAGTACCTTACCGACGGTAGGCCACATAACCGTTCGGGACACAAAACTGCGATTACGTGCCCGGGCACGTAATCGCAGACGATCAGGCGGGGAACGCCATCAAAGAAACGAAACATCCTGACGTGTGAACCAATCCAATCAGGCAGTGTCTGGGTCCAGGTTGTTTCGGCATAGGTGAAGCTGGACGCACCCAGCACCGCCACGAAGATCTCCGCCTCACGGATCTCGCCGGTGTCTCGATCAACGATCGGGATCTTCTTGCCGGAATAGTCGACGAAGACCTTGTCGCCGGCGGCGTGTTCTTGGCGCATCGTCGGCGAAAGCCGCTGTTCGAAGCTGCGAAAGAGCTCGCAGAACCGGCTATAGCCATATCCGTCGGGATGACTTCCTCGATACTCCTCCCACAAGATGAGGAGCGTGACGCCCGGCTTCTTGAGCTCGACGGCAAGATCGGCCCAGTTCGGCTCTGCGCGCCGCCGCGTGCCCTGTTTGACGCCATTGCGAGCGAAGAGTTTGTTCTCAAGCGCGTCATCGGTCAGCTCGCCTGGCAGGGGCCAGCTCAACCCGATTGCCGCTGCGCGCCGCAGATTATCCTGCACCGTACTGCGTGCTATTCCCAGCACGACCGCAATCTCGCGGGAGCTGGTCCCGCTTCCGGCAAGCCGAAGCATTTGTCTCAACTGTCTCATGGTCAGCCTTCTCTTTGCCGGCATCAAAATGTCCTCGTTCATCGCGAGGTAATTGATGCCAAAGTTGCTGACCCAGGAGGTAATCTTCAGTGCCGAAAACCGGCCGGTCTTTGGTTGGAATGCTGGCCGGCTTCATACCGGAATGGTGGCCGGTGTTTGATCGGAATGGCGGCCGGCTTCACGTCGGAATCCGCACGTTTGGTCGAAATCGTTCGGCCTTTGCGCGTTCGTATGGCTTCAGCTTGGCGAGTGCGGATTCCTTCAGCTCAAGATGTGCGTGAAGATAGGTCAGCGTCGTTTCCATCGCCTCATGGCCCAGCCATAGGGCGATGACCGAACAATCGACGCCCGCCTGCAGCAGCTCCATGGCAGCGCTGTGCCTCAAAACATGGGGCGACACCCGCTTCGAGCGGAGGGGGACGCAGTGTTCGCGAGCCTTGGCGACATATTTGTTCAGCAGCGCCTGCACGCCGTCGGCGCTCAGCTTGCCGCCGTGCGTGTTCGGAAAGAGAGCCGTTGCGCCCCGCTTCCTGGGCTGGTTGAGCCAGCCCCGAAGGGCTTGCTGTGCAACCTTGGTGAGCGGCGTACTTCGCTCCTTGCGGCCCTTGCCAACGCATCGCACGTGGGCACCGTGCCCCAGCATCACCGAGTCCCGGTCGAGATCGATGATCTCCGAGACTCGCAACCCCGTTTGCGCAGCCAGCAACAGCAGAGTGTGATCACGCCGTCCCAGCCATGTGCTGCGATCCGGACAGGCCAGGATCGCTTCAATCTCGGGCCTGGTGAGAAACTGAAGCTGTCGCTTGTCGCATCGCTTGCTCGGGATCGCGAGCACGCGTTGAATCTGGGCGCTATGGGCCGGCTCCTCGAACGACGCATATCTAAAGAAAGACCGTATGGAACGTGAGGCGGAGGTTCCGGGTCCTCACCGAGGCGGATCGCAGGGTCTCGAGGTCCTCCAGGAATGCGCCGATGAAAGGCGCGTCCAAATCCCGAAGTGTCAACTGCGACGGAGACCTGCCAAGGCGTGTCTGCGCGAATGCAGACAGGAGCCGGAAGGTGTCGCGATAGGAGGCGATGGTGTTGGAGCTTACGCCTCGATGTCGCATGAGCCGATCGGTGAACCATCGCTCGATTAGCACGGCCAGATCGTTCGAGGCACTCATGAGCGAACCTCCCACCGCTCATCCAGCAGTCGCGCGGCATGGGTCATTAGCTCCGGCGCGGCGGATAGATACCAGTAGGTATCGCGAACATTGGCGTGGCCGAGAAAGGTCGAGAGGACCGGCAGTTCCCGCTCGACATCTTCGCCCGCACGATACCAGTTGGTCAGGGCCTGGACGGCGAAACGGTGACGATAATTCCGAGCTCGGAATTATCGTCACAGCTGCGCGATGCACATGCTCCAGGCCACGCATGACATTCGAAAGGTGGCGCTATGGCTCGGTCACGCCAGCCTTCAGAGCACCGAGGCCTATCTGCGGGCCGACCCCACCGAGAAACTGGAGGCGCTGAACGCAACCTCGGCGCCTAACCTCAGGGCCGGGCGGTTCCGGCCGCCCGACAAGCTATTGGCCATGCTCAGCGGCAGGTGATGGTCCAAAATTATGCGGAGTGCTTCGCCCGCAAACTCCAGTCCACATCTCGGTCAATCGGCCAGGACTCCGCATAATCCTGCGCTCCACATAATTGCGGAAGTCGACCGGCTTCGTCGCCAGCATGACCTTGACCGCACCCGTCGGCCCGATCACGACGTCGCCTTCTGTGCGCGGATCACTGCGGCCACCGTCTTGGTATCGGCGCCCCGGCCGACGCGCATCGCGATGCCGTCGATCTCAAGCTCGATCATGCCGGCATCTCGGGTGGCTTGCCGTTTCCGCTGCTTCGGTGAACGGCTGGCTACA
>NZ_RZSL01000068.1:0-17444 GCF_003997355.1 Mesorhizobium sp. M1E.F.Ca.ET.041.01.1.1
GATGAAGGACATGTATTCGGTGAGCAGCGTATGCAGCACCGCCTCGCCTGCCATCGGAACGCCGAACGCGACCGCGAGGGGAACAACCACCAGGGCGGCCCAGGCGGCGGCAATCTTGCCGTAGTGATGCTCCCAGACATGATGAAAGAGCAGCGGCCCGGTCGCGATCGACAAAAGCAGTCCGGCGAAGGGCAGTGCCCACCAGAGCGACATCGCGGCGCCGGGCAGCTCATGAGCCTCGGCGGCGAGCGCCTGTGCTGGAAACAGCACCGCAATGGCGAGCGCGGTTACGTATGAGAAAAGCCCCCTCATCCGGCCGCTGCGCGCCCTCCCTTCTCCCCTTGTGGGGTCCGAAGGACGGGGCGAGACCCGTGGCTCGCCCCCGGGCGGTGGATCGGCGCGCAGCGCCGAGACGGATGAGGGGTGCTCCAGCGGAGTGGGACGCCGGCGTTCCCTGGAACACCCCTCATCCGTCGCCTTCGGCGACACCTTCTCCCACAAGGGGAGAAGGGGGAGCCCGCATCCCGGCGCCGCAGACTGGTGACCTCCTCTCCCCAATGGGGAGAGGTCGGATTGCCCCGGATTGCCCTTCGCAATCCGGCTGGCAATCCGGGTGAGGGGGTCCTCATCCGGAGGCGATAATCCTGTCTTGGGACACGAGACCTTTGCGTCCACAGTCAGTCCGACAAATGATCTTCGAGCGTCACGCCGGCTTCGCGCATGCGTGCAATCATCGTGTCGACCGACCCGTTGAGATCGATGCCGCGGCAGGCGTCAAGCCGCACAGTCGTCTTGAAGCCTTGCTTCACCGCATCGAGCGCCGAGAAGGCGACGCAGAAATCGGTGGCGAGCCCGACCAGGGTGACGGTCTCGATGCCGCGTTCCTTCAGATAGCCGGCAAGGCCGGTGGGTGTCGTATGGTCATTCTCGAAGAAGGCCGAGTAAGAGTCGATCGCCGTGCGGAAACCCTTGCGGATCACCAGCTCCGCCTTGGTCCAGGCAAGCCCGGAATGGAAGTCCGAGCCGAGGCTGCCCTGGATGCAATGGTCCGGCCAGAGCGTCTGCGGTCCGTAAGGCATCTCGATCGTCTCGAAGGGCTGCTTGCCGGGATGGCTGGAGGCGAAGCTCGAATGGCCGGCCGGATGCCAGTCCTGCGTCAATACGACATGCTCCGTGTGGCGGATCAGATCGTTGACCAGCGGCACGATCTCGTCGCCGCCGGCCACCGCCAGCGCGCCGCCGGGGCAGAAGTCGTTCTGCAGGTCGATGACGATGAGCGCTTCTGCGGCCATGCGGCCTCCCTCTGTCTTGGCTTGGGCTCCAGTCGAAGTGCCACTGAGGCGACTGGACACGGAACCTTGACCAGTTGGCCGGCGGCGTCAACCTCTACAGCGCCGCGCGTCCCGTTGGACGCGCAAAGGACGCTGTAGCACTTTAGATTTTGCGCATGATCCCTTTTCCGAAAATCGGTCCGATCTTCGGGGTTATGCGCTGGAAGTATGACAAAGCCGTGCCGGCCGTTTCCTGCAGACTGTCCGGTGCTCCGCTTTGACAATTGCGGCGAAGTTGATATCATTTGCATACGAATGAATTTGCCCGAGCCTGATGCCCGGCAGGTTCCCTCGGAAAGGCCCCTTTCTAGGAAGGCAAGGCGTGATCCGTTACGCGAAACCCACCACGGTCGACGAGGCGCTCGCCTTGCTTGGCGAGGACCGCTGGCGCATCCTCGCCGGCGGCACGGATTTCTATCCGGCGCAGGGCGCAAAACCCTTCCGCGACAACATCCTCGACGTCAACGGGCTGGTCGAACTGCGGGGTATCGCCGAGGCGGAAGAACATTGGCGAATCGGCGCCCGCGCCACCTGGACCGACATCGTCCGTCACTCGTTGCCGGCCGCGTTTGATGGGCTGAAGGCGGCCGCACGCGAGGTTGGCTCGGTCCAGATCCAGAACGTCGCCACCGTTGCCGGCAATCTCTGCAACGCTTCGCCTGCCGCGGATGGCGTGCCGGCGCTGCTGGTGCTCGATGCCGATGTCGAGGTGCGGTCTGCCGAAGCAACCCGTCATCTGCCGCTGGGCGAGTTCATCCTCGGCAATCGCCGCACGGCGTCGCGGCCGGACGAGATGGTCACCGCCATTCGTGTGCCTAAGCGTTCGGCCGTCGGCACCTCGGCCTTCGTCAAGCTCGGCGCGCGGCGCTATCTCGTCATCTCGATCGCCATGGCGGCGGCTCGCCTGGTGGTTGACGATGGTGTGGTCGCCGACGCTGCAATCGCCGTCGGTGCCTGCTCCGCCGTCGCCCGTCGTCTTGCCGGCGTCGAGGCGGCTTTGCGCGGCCAGCCGGTCACCGCCGCGCTCTCGGATGCGGTGCTGTCCGCGCCGATCGAGGAACTGTCGCCGATAGCCGATGTGCGCGGCAGCGCCGAATATCGGCAGGATGCGGCGCGTGAGATCGTCGCGCGCGCGGTGCGCGCCGCCGTCGGCCTCGGCGAAAGCAGGGTGGCGGCATGAGCATGGAGCGCGCCGATATCGCCTTCGAGGTCAATGGCGCTGTCGTCAGCGTTTCGGTGCCGCCGGTGCGGCGGCTGTCGCAGGTCTTGCGCGACGAGTTGCGGCTGACCGGCACCAAGGTCGGTTGCGATGCCGGCGACTGCGGCGCCTGCACCGTTCTGGTCGACGGCAATCCGGTCTGCGCCTGCCTCGTGCCGGCGGCCTCCGTCTCCGGTGCTTCCGTGACCACGGTCGAGGGCCTCGCCAATGGCAGGCTGTCCGCCCTGCAGGCGTCCTTCCTCGAGCACGGTGCCGCGCAATGCGGCATCTGCACCCCGGGCCTGCTGGTGGCGGCCACCGCGCTGCTGGAGCGCAATCCCACCCCGAGCGAGGCCGAGACGCAGGATGCGCTGGGCGGCGTGCTCTGCCGCTGCACGGGGTATCGAAAGATCATCGCCGCAGTGATGGACGCCTCGCGCCACATGTATGGTGTCGACCATCGCCTGCCGGAGGTTGGCCGCGCCGTTGGCGCCTCGCCGATCCGCCTCGATGGCCTGCCGAAAGTTACCGGCGACGAAAAGTTCGGCGGCGACTCTTTTCCGGCCGATGCGCTGGCGGTGATCGTGGTCCGCTCGCCATATTATCATGCAAGCTTCAGCTTCGGCGATCTCAAGGCCTGGGCGGATTCCCATCAGGGCATCGCCAGCGTCTTCACCGCCGCCGACATTCCGGGCCACAATTGCTTCGGTGTCATCGGTCCCTTTGCCGACCAGCCGGCGCTCGCCGAAGGTTTCGCGCGGCTGCGCGGCGAGGCGGTGGCGCTGGTGGCGGGCGAGCGCGAAGCGATCCTCGATCTCGACCTCAACGATTTTCCGATCGCCTGGACGGAACTGCCGCATGTGCTGCAGCCCTGCGAGGCAAAGGCGAACGGCGCCAAGCTGATCCATCAGCACCGGCCGGCAAACGTTCTCACGTCAGGCTTTGTCGAGCGCGGCGATCCAGACGGCGCGCTTGCCGACGCGGCCGTCACCGTCTCCGGCGCCATCGACACCTCCTTCGTCGAGCACGCCTATATCGAGCCGGAAGCCGGCTATGCTTACATGGACGGCGACACGCTGGTCGTCGTCGCCTGCACCCAGGCGCCCTATATGGACCGCGACGACACGGCCAAGGTGCTTGGCCTTCCGGTCGCGAGAGTGCGCATCGTGCCGACCGCCACCGGCGGCGGCTTTGGCTCAAAACTCGATGTCTCGCTGCAGCCTCTCATCGGCCTGGTGGCGATGAAGACGGGCCGGCCGGCGGCACTCGTCTACACGCGCAACGAATCGATGATGTCGACCACCAAGCGCCATCCCGCCGAGATGAGGGCGACCGTCGGCGCGGATGCCGAAGGCCATGTCACCGGCATGGTTTTCGCCGGCGACTTCAACACCGGCGCCTATGCCAGCTGGGGGCCGACCGTCGCCAACCGTGTGCCGGTGCATGCCTCCGGCCCTTACGTCACGCCGAACTACCGCGCGACGGGCTACGCCATCCACACCAATGGCCCGGTCGCCGGCGCCTTCCGCGGCTTCGGCGTGCCGCAGGCCACCATCATGCAGGAAACGCTCTATGACGAACTCGCCGGCAAGCTCGGCATGGATCGGCTCGATTTCCGCTTGAAAAACTGCCTTCGGAACGGGTGCGAAACGGTCACGGGACAGCGCCTTGAGTCCGGCGTCGGCATCGGCGAATGCCTGGAAGCGCTTCATCCGCACTGGTCGCGTGCGCTCGCGGAGGTCGAAGCCTTCAACGCCGTCAATGGAGCAAGCAAACGCGGCGTCGGCGTCGCCTCCTGCTGGTATGGCTGCGGCAACACCTCGCTGCCCAACCCCTCGACCATCAAGGTCGGCATCTCGGCCGCCGGCGAGGTGATCCTGCACCAGGGCGCGGTCGATATCGGCCAGGGATCGAACACGGTCATAACCCAGATCTGCGCCGACGCGCTCGGCCTGGCGTTGGAGAAGTTCCGGCTGGAGAGCGCCGACACCGCCATCACGCCCGACGCCGGCAAGACTTCCGCCTCGCGCCAGACTTTCGTCACCGGCAAGGCGGCCGAGAAGGCGGGCCGCGCATTGCGCGAACAAATCCTGCGCTTCGCCAACGTCTCCGAGAAAGCGACGATCGCGCTCGATGGCGCGAGCATCTCGATCCGAGAGGGCGACGCGACGCGGCGCATCGATCTCACGGCGCTGAAACCCAATGCCGACGACCTGGTGTTCGTCGCGGAAGAGACCTACGACCCGCCGACGCTGCCGCTCGACGCCAAGGGCCAGGGCAAGCCCTACGCCGTCTACGGCTACGGCGCGCAGATTGTCGAACTGGAGGTCGATCTCAAACTCGGCACGGTGAAGCTGATCAAGATCACCGCCGCGCACGATGTCGGCAAGGCGATCAACCCTGTGCTGGTCGAAGGCCAGATCGAGGGCGGCATCGCGCAGGGCATCGGCATGGCGCTGATGGAGGAGTACATCCCCGGCCGCACCGAGAACCTGCACGACTATCTCATCCCGACCATCGGCGACGTGCCGCCGATCGAGCACATACTGGTGGAGGTTCCGGACCCGGAAGGACCCTTCGGTGCCAAGGGGTTGGGCGAGCATGTGCTGATCCCGACGGCGCCGGCGATCCTCAATGCCATCCGCCATGCCACAGGTGTCCTGGTCACTAAGGTGCCGGCGACGCCGAGCCGCATCCTGGCGGCCATCCGTGAAAAGGAGGCGCGCCGATGAGCGAGCTTGCCGAACGTTTCGAAACCCACGATCCCGGCGAGAAGCAGGTGGCGGAAAAAATCCGCTGCGATGCCTGCCCGGTGATGTGCTACATCGCCGACGGCCGCACCGGCGCCTGCGACCGCTACGGCAATGTCGGCGGCCGCATCGTGCGCATGGACCCGCTGACCATCCTCGACCATGCGGCCGAGACCGGCGGCGCGGTCGTGCCCTTTATCGCCGAGGGCGAAGCCTGGAACGGCGAGTTGGTCAACACCGGCCGCCGCTTCGTCACCGCTATCGGCGCCGGCACCACCTATCCGGACTATAAGCCGGCGCCCTTCATCGTCAGCCAGGAGGTCGAGGGCGTCGATCTCGTTACCGTCGTCACCGAAGGAATCTTCTCCTACTGCGGCGTCAAGGTGAAGATCGACACCGACCGCCATATCGGCGATGAGACGGCGACCGTGCGCTCCGAAGGCGAGGCGATCGGCCACGTCACCACTGGCGAATACGGCTCGCAGATGCTGTCGCTCGGCGGCGTCCATCACCTGACCGGCGGCTCGAAGGCCGAGGGACGCGCCACCTGCGATGCACTGCTCAACCTCTGCAACCGCAAGCCGGTGGAGCTCACCATCGATGGCGGCGCGACGGTCGTCGTCGAGGCCGGCAAACCGCCGGTCATCGACGGCAAGGTCGAGCACCGCATGCGCGTCGGATGCGGCTCGGCCACCATCGGCATGTTCGCCACGCAGTGGCGCGGCCTGGTCGACGAGGTGGTGGTGGTCGACGACCACATCACCGGCGTCGTCTCCGAACACCAGGCCGGCAAGGTGCTGGGCTGGGAGGATACCGGCATAAAAATCATCGGCCGGCGTTCGACGCCCGGCCGCTACTTCAAGGTATCGGAGCCCGGCCTCGGCTGGGGCGGCACCACGATCTCGGATCCGCTGTCGATCCTGGGCGATTGGAACCCCAAGAAAGGTGCTCGCCCCGGGCTGTCGCTCATGATGGTTTCGACCACCGGCGAGCAGTTCGCCTATTACGAACTCGACGACCAGCTCAAGCCGGTCGAAAAGCCATTCCCGGATCGGCTGCAGAAATCCGTCGGCCTGATCGAGGACAATTGTGAGCCGGCACTGTGCACCGTTCTCTTCATCGGCGGCGCCGGCGGCTCGCTGCGCGCCGGCGTTACCGAAAACCCGGTCAACCTCACCCGTTCGGTACAGGGCCTGAAAACCTATGTGACGGTCGGCGGCGCACCGGTCTATGTCTGGCCGGGTGGCGGTATCACGCTGATGGTCGACGTGACCCGCGTGCCGGAGGGCGCCTTCGGCTATGTACCGACGCCGGCGCTGGTCGCCCCGATCGAATTCACCATGCGCCGCGACGACTATGTCCGGCTGGGCGGCTATGAAAGCGAGATCCGCAGCGTCGAGGATATCCTCGCCAGGGGCGGCGAGTACCTCAATCCGCGCCGCGGCACTGGCGCGCGCGCCGGCAATCCCTGGCCGCCGCTGGCGCAATTGCGTCGCACCAAAGCCAACGGAGCCGGATGATGAACGGCCCGCAGGCGCATTGGCTCGCCGACGGCAGGCGGCTTCATCTCAATCACGGGCCGATCGATCTGATCGTCGAGGCCTTTGGCGATGCAGTTGAACGCCGCGCCGCTTACGCTCAGGCCGTCGCGCGCTTCCAGACGATCCTGACCGAGTTGGTGGAAGAACTTCCCGAATTGCGCCGTCCGGCCTCTTTGCGGGCGCGCGCTTTCGCCGGCCCGACGGCGCGGCGCATGGAGGCTGCGGCCACACCGCTGGCGGAAGAATTCATCACGCCGATGGCCGCCGTCGCCGGTTCGGTAGCCGACGAAATTCTGGCGGCAGTGCTTGTCGGACGAAAACTCGACCGCGCCTATGTCAACAATGGCGGCGACAGCTCTATCCATCTCGGCAAGGGCGAGACGATGACGCTGGCCATCGCCGGCACCGGGCATGGCCTCGCCGACCGCATCACCATCCGCGCCGAAGATGGCGTGCGCGGCATTGCCACCAGCGGCTGGCGCGGCCGTTCGTTTTCGCTGGGCATAGCCGACTCGGTCACAGTGCTCGCGCGGACCGGTGCCGAGGCGGACGCCGCGGCGACGCTGATCGCCAACGCCGTCGATCTGCCTGGACATCCGGCGATCCGTCGCGTGCCTGCGCGTGATCTGGCGCCCGACAGCGATCTCGGCGACCGGCTGGTGACGCAAGGCGTCGGCGCGCTTTCGCCTCGCGAAGTGGTCCGGGCGCTGGACAACGGCCTTGCGGTCGCCGAAGATTTTCGCCGGCGCGGCTTGATTGCCGCATCGGCGCTGTTTCTTGGCGGTCAGACCCGCGTCAGTGGTTCCGTGGCGCTGGCCGCGCCCAACAATCATAAGGTGAAGGAAACTGCCCATGCCTGACTTTCCGATCCGCAAGGTCGCGGTTCTGACCGAAGAGATTTTTCACGACGGCGGCCCTGTGGCGAAAGAACCGCGCCTGCGTGCCGCTGCTCTTGCCGTGGTCAAGAACCCCTTCGCTGGCCGCTATGTCGAGGACCTGCAAGGCGCGATGGAAGACCTGAAGCCGCTTGGGCTCCTGCTCTCCGACAGGCTGATCGCAGCACTTGGCGGCGATGTGAAGAAGATCGACGGCTACGGCAAGGGCGCCATTGTCGGCACGGCGGGCGAGCTCGAGCACGGCGCGCTGTGGCATGTGCCGGGCGGCTATGCCATGCGCGAACGGTTGGGCGACGCCAAGGCGATCGTCCCGTCGGCAAAGAAGGTCGGCGCCTTCGGCTCGCGGCTCGACGTGCCGCTCGGCCACATCAACGCCGCCTATGTGCGCAGCCATTTCGACGCCATGGAGGTCGGCGTCAGCGACGGGCCGCGTCCCGACGAGATCCTGTTCTGCCTCGCCATGTCGTGCGGCCCGCGTGTTCATGATCGCATGGGCGGCCTCGCAGCCGGGGACATCAAGGCATGGGACGGCTTGAGATGAGCGGCGAGGACAATCTGCTGCGGCTGGTAGAGGCCGAAGAGCCGGACGAAAACAATTACCATCTGCAGGATCAGGTCGGCTTCATCCTGCGCAAGGCGCATCAGCGCCATGTCTCGATCTTCGCCGCCCACATCGCCGATCTGACGCCACCGCAATTCGCGGCTTTGGCCAAGCTCTACGACATCGGCGAGACCTCGCAGAACCAGCTCGGCACGCTGATCGCCATGGATGCCGCGACGGTGAAGGGTGTCATCGACCGGCTGAAGGCGCGTGGTCTCGTCGAGCTTTCCAAGCACGAGGTCGACAAGCGGCGGCTGCTGGTCAATCTGACGCCGGAAGGCCGCGAGGCGATCGAGCGGCTGATCCCGCTCGCCCGCACCATCACCGAGGAAACGCTGACGCCGCTGACGACAAAGGAAGCCGCGACCTTCCTGCGGCTGCTGGCGAAGCTGGCCTGATCATTCAGCCGGGACGGACCCGAACATCTCCCTGGCCTGCTCCGGCGTATAATAGCCAAGCCGGACATCCTCGGCGATCAGCTTCGGGTCGCGCTCGCTGGGATCGCCATAGCCGCCGCCACCGGGCGTGCCGACGCGCACGCGGTCGCCGGCCTTGAGCGCTATGTCCTGTTCCTTGGAAAGATGCGGCGGCACATGCGCTTCGCCGCCCCTGAACACGGTTACGCTGTTCGGCGCCCCGTCCCTGCCGCCGAGCGCGCCCTGCGGTCCGAAGCGGCCGTGATCCATGACGAAGGACGCGCGGGCTTCACCGCGCAATATCTCCACCTCATAGGCCAGTCCGAAGCCGCCGCGATGCTTTCCGGCGCCGCCCGAGCCTTCGCGCAGTGCGTAATGCCGGTAGAGCACCGGAAAGGCCTGCTCCATGATCTCGACAGGCGGCGACTTCGAAATGCCGATGGTCGAGCAGCCATTGCTCAACCCGTCATGGCCGGCATTGCCGCCATAGCCGCCGCCCGAGATCTGGTACATGACATAGTCGCGCCCGCGCGCCGGATCGTTGCCGCCGAGCGCGAAATTGCCGCTGGAGCCGGCCGGCGCCGCCGTCACCTTCTCCGGCAGCGCCTGTACCATCGCCGCGAACACCGCTTCGGCGATGCGCTGCGAAACCTCCGCCGCGCAGCCCGACACGGGGCGCGGATATTTCGCGTCGAGGAAGGTGCCTTCCGGGCGCTTGACGTTCAGCGGCTCGAAGGCGCCGGCGCTGATCGGCACTTCCGGGAAGATATGGCGCATGGCGAGATAGACGGACGACAAGGTCGTCGCCAGCACGCTGTTCATCGGCCCGGCGCAAGGTTTCGACGAGCCGGCAAAATCGAAGGTGAGCGTGTCGCCCTTCTTCTCGACGGCCAGATTGATGGTCAGCGGCTCGTTCACCACCCCGTCGGAATCGACGAAGGCCTGCGAGCGGTAGACGCCGTCCGGTATAACGGCGATTGAGGCGCGCATCTGGTCGGCGGCGCGGCGGCGCAACTCAGCAATAGCCTCGACGACAGTTTCGTCACCGTAACGATCGAGGATTTCATTGAGTCTGTCCTGTCCGATCAAAAGCGCCGCCGCTTGCGCGCGGATGTCGCCGATGCGCTGGTCGGCGACACGGATGTTCGAGCAGATGATGGCGTAGATCTCCGGATCGAGCACGCCCTTCTTGAACAGTTTCACCGGCGGCAAACGCAAGCCCTCCTGTTCGACGGCGGTGGCCGAGGCCGAGAAACCGCCCGGCACCGAGCCGCCGATATCAGGCCAATGGCCGGTGTTGGATAGCCAGCAGAAGATTTTTCCACCGCGATAGACCGGCATGACGAAACGCACATCCATCAGATGCGTGCCGCCGAGATAGGGGTCGTTGACGATGTAGATGTCCCCGGGTTCCGGCGCCAGGCAGCTTCCGTCGGCGATCATCTCGATCACCGTTTTGGTCGAATACTGCATGACGCCGACAAACACCGGCAGGCCCTGGCTGCCCTGCGCAATCAGTGAGCCGTCGACGGCCGAATAGATGCCGTCCGAGCGGTCATTGGCTTCGGCGATGACCGGCGAGAAGGCCGCGCGGGAAAACGTCAAATCCATCTCGTCGCAGACCTGCTGCAGGGCCGCCTGCAGCACCGAAAGCGTGATCGTGTCGAGCATTGCCCCTTCGAACGCTGGCATATCAGGCCTCGCCGATGTCGATGATGATGTTGCCGTCCGCGTCCGAGCGCGCATGGTCGCCGGGCTCCAGCACTGTGGTGGCGTCCATCTGCTCCAGGATCGCCGGCCCCTCGATTGTTGCATCGAGCGGCAGTTTTTCGCGGGCATAGACCGGCGTGTCGTGCCAGGTGCCGTGATACCAGACCGGCCGGACCTCGCGCCGCGCTTCGTCAAGCGTTGCCGCGCGGCCCGCCGGGTCGATCAGCCGCGACAGGTCGATCTGCGGCCGCACGCCGGTCACCGAGGTGTTGAGGTTGACGAGGTTGGCGCGGATTTCCGGCAATTCCACCTTGAAACGGGCGAAATAGGCCTTTTCGAACAGCTGCTGCAGTGTCGCCCGCGTCACCGATGACGACGGCAGCGGCACGTTGATGATGTGCGTCTGGCCGACGAACTGCATGTCGGCGGAATGGGTGACGCGGATCGCGTCGGGCTTTACGGCTTCCTTGGCGATCAGCGCCTCGCCTTCGTTACGGTGCCGTTCCAACAACTCGCGAAGCGCAGCTTCGTCGAGCCCACCGACCGGCTGGTTGATCGTGTTGACGAAGTCGTGCCGCATATCCGCGACGACGCAGCCGAGCGCGTTGGTGATGCCCGGACGCGCCGGCACCAGCACGCGGGGCAGGCCGAGCTCGCGGGCAAGCGCCGTCGCATGCAGAGGCCCGGCGCCGCCAAAGGCGAACAGCGCGAAATCGCGCGGGTCGTGGCCGCGCGACACCGACACCATGCGGATGGCGCCCGCCATCTTCATGTTGCCGAGCCGCAGCACGGCGCCGGCCGCCTCGACGCCGGAGAGGCCGGTGTGCTTGCCGATCCTGTCTTCGAATATGCCGGTGACGCGCTCAACCGTGACCGGATTGTCGACCGCCAGCAGCTTCTTCGGCGCCAGCCGCCCGAGCACCAGATTGGCGTCGGTGATGGTGGGTTCCGTGCCGCCGCGCCCGTAGCAGATCGGGCCGGGATTGGCGCCGGCGCTTTCGGGGCCGATCTGGATCAGTCCGGCCGCATCGACGCGCGCGATCGAGCCGCCCCCGGCGCCGACGGTGTGCACCGCCACCATCGGCACATGGATCGGCATCGCATATTCGATCTCGATCTCGTTCGACACGGCGGGCTCGGCGTTGCGGATCAGCGCTACGTCGGTCGAGGTGCCGCCCATGTCGTAGGTGACGAGGTTGCCGAAGCCGGCGCGCTTGCCGGTGTAGGCGGCGGCGATCACGCCGGACGCCGGTCCCGACATGACGGTCTTGGCCGATTCCTGCGTGACGAAGCGGGCCGAAATCATGCCGCCATTGCCGTTCATGATCAGGAAGTCGCGGGCATAACCCTGGGTAGCCAGCTCCTTGCGCAGCCGCTCGACATAGCGCTCGAGGATCGGCTGCACCGAGGCGTTGACCGCCGCCGTCACGCCGCGCTCGAACTCGCGCGCTTCCGAAAGCAGCGCATGGCCGGTGGTGATGTGGCCGTTCGGCCAGAGCCCTGCCGCGATCTCCGCCGCGCGCCGCTCATGCGAAGGGTTGGCGTAGGAATGCAGGAAATGGATGACGAGCGACTCGCAGCCGGCATCCAGCAATTGCTTGACGGCGGTGCGCATTTCCGCCTCGTCGAGCGGCATGCGCACGGCGCCGGAGGCCTCGACCCGCTCCGAAACTTCGAGCCGCAGATCGCGCGGAATGACCGGCACGAAGGTGCCCGTCATGCCATAGGCTTGCGGCCTTGTGCGCCGGCCGAGCTCGATCACATCGCGAAAGCCGCGCGTGGTGATCATGCCGGTCCTTGCCAGCCGGCGCTCCAGCACGGCATTGGTGGTGGTCGTCGTGCCGTGCACGATGAGGTCGATGCCGTCGACCGGGAAGCCGGTCGCGGCAAGTGCGGCGACCACGCCGAAGGCCTGGTTTTCCACCGTGGTCGGCGTCTTGGCGATATGCACCTTGCCGCCCGCCTTGCCGTCGATCAGCAGCAGGTCGGTGAAGGTTCCGCCGACATCGATGCCTGCGACAACATTTCCCGCCGACGCCGAAAATTTCTCATCCATTGCCGAAACCCGAAATGCTAAGACTACAGACATGTCCCAGTTTGGAAAGGTGTTTTACGCCCTGATCTTGACCTCAAGATCGTTTGTATACTAATAACTTTCCAACACAAGGGCCTGCTGTTGGCAGTGTGTGAGAATCGCGTTGGAACCCGACCGTTCGGACGCGAAGGGATAAAGTTTGGCGCCTGCGCCCCGCGTCCGCGCCGGAAAGTTGGGTTTGATGAACACGACATCCGCGGTCAACATCGCCGGCGCCAGGCCGCTTCAGTTCCCGATCCCGGCCAATGTTTATGCCGAGACGGTGGTTTCGGTGAAGCACTACACCGACCGCCTGTTCTCGTTCCGCATCACCCGGCCGCAGTCGCTGCGCTTCCGCTCCGGCGAGTTCGTCATGATCGGCCTGCCCAATGCCGAGAAGCCGATCTTCCGCGCCTATTCCGTCGCCAGCCCCGCCTGGGACGACGAGCTCGAATTCTTCTCGATCAAGGTGCCGGACGGTCCGCTGACCTCCGAGCTGCAGAAGATTGAGGTTGGCGACACCGTCATCATGCGCCAGAAGGCGACCGGCACGCTGGTGCTCGACGCGCTGACGCCTGCAAAGCGGCTGTTCATGATCTCGACCGGAACCGGCATCGCGCCCTTCGCCAGCCTGCTGCGCGACCCCGACACCTATGAGAAGTTCGACCACGTCTTCCTCACCCACACCTGCCGCGACAAGGCCGAGCTTCTCTATGGCCAGGAATTGGTCACGGCACTTGAGACCGATCCGCTGATCGGCGAGCTGACCGGCGGCCGCGTCACGCTCTACAACTCGACGACGCGCGAGGAGTCGCCTCGCATGGGCCGCATCACCGCGCTGATCGGCTCGGGCAAATTCTATTCCGACCTCGGCATCGACAAGCTCAATCCCGAGACCGACCGCATCATGATCTGCGGCTCGATGCACATGCTGAAGGACGTCAAGGAGCTCGCCGAAAGCCTCGGCTTCCAGGAAGGTTCCTTGAGCCATCCGGCGAGCTTCGTCGTCGAGCGCGCCTTCGTCGGCTGAGGCGCGTCGCAGTCCGCCAACATGTTGTTTTGACCGTATGGTCAAAAATCTGCTGCTTCGGTGGCCTTTTTCCGTTATGACCCACTGAAGGACTCGTGAAGCATCGCTTCACGGGCTATCTTCGGCTGAGGTCGCTGAGAAAGGGCAGGAGATGAGCAGCACGATCCGCGAGGCGGGCGCAGGCGCAGGCGCGTCCAAGGTCATGCCGCTGCCGGCGCGCGCCGCCGCCAACACGCCGGTGCCGCTGGAGCACGGCATTGCGCGCAACCCCGGCATGAAGCTCGATCTCGGCTTTCTGGAATCGGTGCGCAGCGTCAACCGCTCGGCGCTGGAGCGCCGCGTCGCCACGCTCACCAAGCGGCGCTCGATCAAGGCCGACAACCAGGCCGCCTGGCTGCTCCGCGCCATTGCCTGCATGGACCTCACCACGCTGAATTCCAACGACACCGACGAGCGCGTGCGCCGGCTCTGCGCCAAGGCGATCAACCCGCTGCGCAAGGATATCGTCGATGGCCTCGGCATCGCCGGCGAAACCATCCGGCCGGCGGCGGTCTGCGTCTATCATCCGTTCGTCGCCACCGCGGTCGAGGCGCTGCGCGGCACCGGCGTCCGTGTCGCAGCCGTTTCGACCGCCTTCCCGCACGGGCTTGCGCCGCTGTCGACCCGCCTGCAGGAGATCGAGGCCTCGGTGCGCGACGGCGCCGACGAGATCGACGTCGTCATTCCGCGCGGCCTGGTCTACGGCGCCAAGTGGCGCGAGCTGTTCAACGAGATCGTCGCCATGCGCGCCGCCTGCGGCGAGGCTCATCTCAAGGTCATCCTCGGCACCGGCGACCTTTCCACGCTGCGTAATGTGATGCTGGCCTCGATGGTGGCGATGATGGCGGGCGCCGACTTCATCAAGACCTCGACCGGCAAGGAAAGCGTCAACGCCACGCTTCCCGTCGGGCTTGCCATGGTACGCGCCATCCGCGCCTATTTCGAGGAAACAGGCTATCTCATCGGCTTCAAGCCGGCCGGCGGCATTTCGACGGCCAAGGTCTCTCTCGACTGGCTGGTGCTGATGAAGGAAGAGCTCGGCCGGCCCTGGCTCGAGCCGACCTTGTTCCGCTTCGGCGCCTCCAGCCTGCTCACCGACATCGAACGCCAGCTCGAGCATCACTTGACCGGCCACTATTCGGCCAACCATCGCCACGCAATGGCGTAGCACCCACCCTCCCCCTTGTGGGGAGGGTCGCCGCGAAGCGGCGGGGTGGGGGTCGAAAAAGCAAACCAACTTGTCAAATGCACCAGTCCGCTAGCCATTTACCCCCACCCCGATCGGCTCTGCCGATCGACCCTCCCCACAAGGGAGAGGGCAAAGGAGGCGCCCCATGAACATCCTCGAACGCTATCACGCCATGGATTACGGCCCGGCGCCGGAAGCCCGCAACGAGGCCGATGCCTGGCTGGCCTCGCGCGATTTCGCAAAAGCGCTGTTCATCGACGGCGCCTGGAAGGCGGCGGCGAGCGGCAAGACCTTCGACACCAGCGAGCCGTCCTCCGGCAAGCTGCTCGCCAAGGTCTCGGATGCGGGCGCCGCCGACATCGATGCGGCGGTCGCGGCGGCCGCGAAGGCGCTGCCGAAGTGGAGCGCCAGCTCTGGTTACGCCAGAGCCAAGGTGCTCTACGCCATCGGCCGCGCCATGCAGCGCCACCAGCGCCTGTTCGCGGTGCTGGAATCGATCGACAACGGCAAGCCGATCCGCGAGAGCCGCGACATCGACGTGCCGCTGGCGATCCGCCATTTCATCCATCATGCCGGCTGGGCGCAGACGCTCGAAAAGGATTTTTCCGACCACAAACCGGTCGGCGTCGTCGGCCAGGTCATTCCGTGGAATTTTCCGCTGCTGATGCTCGCCTGGAAGATCGCGCCGGCTTTGGCCGCCGGCTGCACCGTGGTGCTGAAGCCGGCCGAATTCACGCCGCTCACCGCCATCCTGTTTGCCGAGATCTGCGAGCGGGCAGGGGTGCCGAAGGGCGTCGTCAACATCGTCCAGGGCGGACCCGAGGCGGGTGCTGCCATCGTCAACCATCCCGGCATCCAGAAGATCGCCTTCACCGGCTCTTCGGAAGTCGGCAAGATCATCAGGAAGGCCACCGCCGGCTCGGGCAAGAAACTGTCGCTGGAGCTTGGCGGCAAGTCGGCCTTCATCGTCTTCGAGGATGCCGACCTCGACAGCGCCGTCGAAGGTCTGGTCGACGGCATCTGGTTCAACCAGGGGCAGGTCTGCTGTGCCGGCTCGCGCCTGCTGGTCCAGGAAGGCATCGCCGAGGCCTTCGTCGCCAAGGTCAAGGTCAGGATGAGCCGGCTGCGGGTCGGCAGCCCGCTCGACAAGAACACCGATATCGGACCGCTCGTCGACCGCACGCAGCTCGATCGCGTCAAGGGCCTGATCGCCGAGGGCGCCAAGCAAGGCGCCGTCTGCTGGCAGCCGGACGCCGCGTTGCCATCCACAGGTCACTATCATCTGCCGACGCTCGCGACGTCTGTTTCGCCGGCTAATATTCTGGTGCAGGAAGAGGTCTTCGGGCCGGTGCTGGCGACGATGAGCTTCCGCAATACCGAGGAAGCGATCGAGCTTGCCAACAACACGCGCTACGGCCTTGCCGCCTCGGTGTGGAGCGAGAATGTCAACCTTGCCCTGCATGTCGCGCCGCAACTGAAGGCCGGCGTGGTCTGGGTCAACGGCACCAATATGTTCGACGCCGCCTGCGGCTTCGGCGGCTATCGCGAAAGCGGCTTCGGCCGCGAAGGCGGCCGCGAAGGCATGTTCGAATATCTTTCGGCAAAACTGCCTGCCGGCCCGGCCATCAAGCCGGCTGCAGCCGGCTCGGCCCAGCCCGTCGAGCAGGCCGACGGCACGGCAATCGACCGCACGGCGAAGCTGTTCATCGGTGGCAAGCAGGTGCGGCCGGATGGGAATTATTCGCTGGCTGTCGCGACCGCCAAGGGCAAGCTTGCCGGCGAAGTCGGCCTCGGCAACCGCAAGGACATCCGCGACGCCGTCGCCGCGGCGCGCGCCTGCAAGGCCTGGCCGGAAGCGACGGCCTACAATCGCAGCCAGGTGCTATACTATTTCGCGGAAAACCTGTCCGGCCGCGCCGACGAGTTCGCTGCCCGTCTTGTCCAGCTCACCGGCGTTGCCGCCAAAGCGGCCCGTGAAGAGGTCGAGCAGTCGATCGAGCGGCTGTTCCTCTATGCCGGCCTTACCGACAAGTTCGAGGGCCGCGTCCACCAGCCGCCGGCCCGCGCGGTCACGCTGGCGCTGCATGAGCCGGTGGGTGTCGTCAGCATCGTCGCGCCGGACAACCAGCCGTTGCTCGGCCTCGTCTCGCTGGTGGCGCCGGCGCTCGCCATGGGCAACACGGTGGTGGCCGTTCCGTCCGAGCGCTACCCGCTTTTAGCCACCGATCTCTACCAGGTGATCGAATATTCCGACATCCCGGCCGGCGCCATCAACATCGTCACCGGCCGCAGCGCCGAACTTTGCGGCGTGCTGGCCAAGCATGATGACGTCGACGGGCTCTGGATATTCGCCGACGCCGACACCTGCGCCAAGGCGGAGGCCGATTCCATCGGCAACCTCAAACGCGTCTGGACCGGCAATGGCCGCACTCTCGATTGGGCGTCAAACGAAGCCGCCGGCGAGGCCTTCCTGCGCCGCGCCATCGAGGTCAAGAATGTCTGGGTGCCCTACGGCGACTGAGGCATCTCGCCTTTGCGCTCCAGCGCCGTTGCGGCGACGAGGTTCGGTGCGCGGCTCCGTTCTTGGCCGCCGCCGCGAAGCTGATTGCGTCCGGACTTGACGCTTGTGCGTGTGTTCTTTAACGAGAAAAAACATCTTTATCTGTGAA
>NZ_RZSL01000690.1:0-2794 GCF_003997355.1 Mesorhizobium sp. M1E.F.Ca.ET.041.01.1.1
TGCCTGGTCGAAGCGGATGAAATTGGCCGGCACGCTGATCAAATTGTTGCCCATGACGACCTGTCGGACGGTCTTGTCGTCGGTATAGCCGGCCATGGCGATCGATCGCCCAAGCCATTTGCCGCCGACGCTGATTGCCACCGAAAGCAGGGCCAGCGCCGCGAAGGCATAGAAAACCCGCTTCATGAAGGTCGAGTCGACGACCTCGAAGTCCGGGCTTTCGGCGGCGGTTGCCTCTCTCATCGCGATTCCCAATCCGCTCACCTGTCCTCAGGTGGCACAGCTTCGCGCGGCATGGCTCTTGCAGCGCATGGGTACGACTGTGCGGTTTCATGGTAAATGGTTGGTAAAGATGGATCCCATGCTGCTCCCTCTCTACGCATTTGCGGTCGGCCTGACGACTTGCGGCCTCGCCGGCTCGGCGATGGAGATCATCTCTGGCCGCCGGCTGGCCTTTGCCGAGCCCTATGTGTCGCCTGCCCATATTGTGCGCTCGCTTGCGGCAACTGCCTGCGCCGGCCCTTTCATGCTCGCCAATGATGCGCTTGCGGCCCGGCGCGAGGGGCGCATCGGCATGCTGGCGCTGCTTTCGTGTGGCTGCACCGCTGTCGCCTGGGCTCTGGCCCTCGGCATCGTGCTGATCACCGTCGCCTCATGGGCGACCGGTCTTTAGGTCTTTGATTTTAAGCATGTCTTTGTCCCGAAACCGCTGCACACTTTCGGGAGACATGCATTAGGCTCGGCCGAATTCTCGGCCTGAGACGATTCGGAGACGAAAATGCCAATCTATGCGATCGACGGAAAGGCGCCCCGATTCGACGATGTCGAAACCAACTGGATCGCACCGGACGCCACGCTGATCGGCAATATCACCGTCGGACTCAATGCCGGATTCTGGTTCGGTGTCGTCATCCGCGGCGATGGAGAGCCGATCACGATCGGTGCCGACACCAATGTGCAGGAACATACGATCATGCACACCGATCCGGGCTTTCCGCTCACCATTGGACAGGGCTGCACCATTGGCCATCGTGCCCTGCTGCATGGCTGCGCCATCGGCGACAACAGCCTGATCGGCATGGGCGCCATCGTGCTCAACGGCGCGAGGATCGGCAACAATTCCCTGGTCGGCGCCGGCGCCCTGGTGACGGAGAACAAGGTGTTCCCGGACAACTCGCTGATCGTCGGCTCGCCCGCCAAGGCGATCCGGGTGCTGGACGATGCGGCGATCGCCAGGCTGCGCGTCTCGGCCGCGCATTATGTCGCCAACGGCAAGCGCTTCAAGGCAGGATTGAAAGAGGCTTGAGTGGCCCCATTTGGCGCCGCGGCTTGGTCGTTTAAATTAATCGCGCCGGGATATCGCGTCGCGCAGCAGCGACGCCCCCGCTTCGAAACCGGCCTGGTCCGCGCCTTCCAGGGCGGTCTCATAATCATCGACGCGGGTTCTGAGCGACGGGTCCGCGCCTGACGCGAGCAGCAGGCGGATCGCTTCCGCGTCGCGCAGCGACACCGCATAGTGCAGCGGCGTCCAGTCGTTCACGCCGCGCATGTTCGGGTCGGCGCCATGTTTCAGCAGGAGCCGGACGACCTCCAGCTTGTCCGGCCGCTTCGTCGACAGCGCCGCGATGAGCGAAGGAAAGCCGGCAGGATCCTCGTAGTTCGGATTCGAGCCGGCCTCGAGCAAGGTTGCGATGAAGGCGGCCGGACTCCAATAGATCGCGTATTCCAGCGGATGGCCAAGGCCGAGCTCGAACGGCATCCGCTCATCGAACCAGCGCGCTGCGCCCCCCAGGGCCTTCCCGAGAGCCTCGAAGTCGCCTGCCTTGAAGCTTTCGTCGATGGCCATGAACAGCCGGTGGCGTTCGCAGCGATCGTCAGGGATCTCCAGCATGACAATGTCACTCGGATTTGCTTTTCCCTTTTTTAGCGGTAACTTTGACCCGTATTCGCATGGCACCGCCTTTGGGATTTTCAATATCGAATGCAGCGGTCTTCCTCACAAGGTCGCTCAATTTACCGAAGCCATAGGTGCGAGGGTCGAAATCGGAGAAGAGATTTGAAAGTTGCTGGCCGAAGGTGCCAAGACGCACCCAGCCATCTTCGCTTTCCATCTGGCCAATGACTTTCTTTAGTATAGGTGTCGCAGCGCTCGGCGCTTGAAGCGGCTTTCTTACCGGCGCAGCATCGTGAGTATCCCCCACGCTTCGGAGAAGGTTTTCTGTATAGACGAAACGGCGACATGCCTGCCGAAAACTCTCCGGGGTTTTCTGTTCGCCAAACCCGAATACATCAACACCCTGTTCGCGTATGCGCGCAGCAAGCCGCGTGAAATCGCTGTCGGAAGAGACCAAACAAAAGCCGTCGAAGCGACCGCTGTGAAGCAGGTCCATCGCGTCAATCACCAGTGTGATATCGGAAGCGTTTTTCCCAGTCGTATAAGCGAACTGCTGCTGGGGAATGATTGCATGCTTTGACAGGACGTCAGCCCACCCCTTCGACCGTGCATTCGAGAAGTCGCCGTAGATGCGTCGAACGCTGGCCTCGCCAATCTTGGCTATTTCCTCGAACAGGCCGTCGACGATCTTGGCGGAAGCGTTGTCGGCGTCGATAAGGACCGCCAAGCGTGGTGACCGGGGTTCTGTCGGCATGTTGGTGCTTCCCGTAGCTGGCGTGCTTGCGGATCTCAAACTCTTGGAACTGTCGCCATGCCCCGGTTCTCTTTGCTTCTTGTTGTAGCAGAGGTGGGCCGCAACAGAAATCTGCGCCTTGGCACAGTACCTTCTATCAGGGTTTC
>NZ_RZSL01000691.1:0-2793 GCF_003997355.1 Mesorhizobium sp. M1E.F.Ca.ET.041.01.1.1
TTTCCGGATCGACGACCGTGAGCGGATCGTCGGCACTGGCGAGACCGTCATCACGCCGAAAGGCCTGCCGCACACATTCAAGGTTGAATCCCCGGAAGGCGCGCATACGCTCACCATCACGCGTGGTTCGGATTTCGAAACGATGGTCCGCATGGCGAGCCGTCCTGCCGAACGGCCGGACCTGCCGCCGCCGGCGGAGCCGACGCCGGAGATGATTGAGACGCTGACAAGGATTTGCGCCGAGAACGGCATCGATATTGTCGGACCGCCGATGGGGTGAGCGCTTTCCCTTCTCCCCTTGTGGGAGAAGGTGTCGCCGAAGGCGACGGATGAGGGGCGTTGGAAGGATTGCGACGTTGAAGAACTAGGCGCTTTCAATCCTCAATTTTCTGGCGCCTCGTTTCTTCCAACACCCCTCATCCGTCTCGGCGCTGCGCGCCGATCCACCTTCTCCCACAAGGGGAGAAGGAAGAGGCGCCACGCTTCAACCGATTTGCATCCCGCTCGCCCGCAATCTTCGCTTGATGCGTTTTGTGCAACGCGATACGCCGTTGCCGAATTCGACAAGCGGAGACCTTTCGTGAGCGCTGAAAAGACCAGAACCGAAACCGATACATTCGGTCCCATCGAGGTGGCGGCCGACCGCTACTGGGGCGCGCAGGCGCAGCGTTCGCTGGGCAATTTCAGAATAGGCTGGGAAAAGCAGCCGGCCTCGATCGTGCGGGCGCTGGGCGTCATCAAGCGCGCCGCGGCAGAGGTCAACATGGAGATGAAGCGGCTGGATCCAGCCGTCGGCAAGGCGATCGTCGAGGCGGCGCAGGAAGTCATCGACGGCAAGCTCAACGACCACTTCCCGCTCGTCGTCTGGCAGACGGGCTCCGGTACGCAGTCCAACATGAACGCCAATGAGGTGATCTCAAACCGGGCGATCGAAATGCTCGGCGGCGTGATGGGCTCGAAGAAGCCGGTGCACCCCAACGACCACGTCAATATGAGCCAGTCGTCGAACGACACCTATCCGACGGCCATGCACATCGCCTGCGCCGAGCGGATCGTGCACGACCTGATCCCCGCGCTGCACCATCTGCACAAGGCGCTTGCCGCCAAAGCCCGCGCCTTCAACCACATCATCAAGATCGGCCGCACCCACACGCAGGACGCCACTCCCCTCACCCTCGGCCAGGAATTCTCCGGCTATGCCGCGCAGGTCGTCTCGTCGATCAAGCGCATCGAGATGACGCTGCCCGGCCTGCAGGAGCTGGCGCAGGGCGGCACCGCCGTCGGCACCGGTCTCAACGCGCCGGTCGGCTTCGCGGAAAAGGTGGCGGACCGCATCGCTTCGATCACCGGCATTTCCTTCGTCACCGCGCCGAACAAGTTCGAGGCGCTCGCCGCGCACGATTCCATGGTGTTCTCGCATGGCGCGATCAACGCGGCGGCGGCCGCGCTGTTCAAGATCGCCAACGACATCCGCTTTCTCGGCTCCGGCCCGCGCTCGGGCCTCGGCGAGCTCTCGCTGCCGGAAAACGAGCCGGGCTCTTCGATCATGCCGGGCAAGGTCAACCCGACCCAGTGCGAGGCGATGACGCAGGTCTGCGTGCAGGTGTTCGGCAACAACGCCGCGCTCACCTTCGCCGGCAGCCAGGGCCATTTCGAGCTCAATGTCTACAATCCGCTGATGGCCTATAATTTCCTGCAGTCGGTGCAACTGCTCGCGGACGCTTCCGTGTCCTTCACCGACAATTGCGTGGTCGGCATCGAGGCCCGGGAAGACAACATCAAGGCCGCGCTCGAGCGCTCGCTGATGCTGGTGACGGCGCTCGCCCCCACCATCGGCTACGACAACGCCGCCAAGATCGCCAAGACCGCGCACAAGAACGGCACCACGCTGCGCGAGGAGGCTCTGGCCACCGGACTGGTCAGCGAAGCCGACTACGACCGGCTGGTGCGGCCGGAGGACATGACGCATCCGGGGTGACATTCTGCGGCGGGAGAATTTGCTCCCGCAGCCGATTCTCGCGACGCGAATTTCGCGTCCGTCGGCGCGACCATAGAATATATAATCTGTGAACAATGTGTCGCCGCATAGACAGCTTTGGTGAACGGTCTTCGTCGTCTATCTGACTGGGCATTCAACCCCGCTCGGAGACCCGCCATGTCCATCAACACTTCCGCCGCTACCGCCGGCACCGCGTCCAACAATTCCACCACCATCCTGCTCGGCCGCGCCCTGCTTGCCGTCATCTTCCTGCTTTCCGGCTTCGGCAAGCTTACCGCCATTTCCGGCACCGCCGGCTATTTCGGCGCCCTCGGACTGCCGCTGCCGACCGTCACCGCCGTCGTCGTCGGCCTCATCGAGCTTGTCGGCGGCCTTGCCATTCTCGTAGGCTTCCAGACGCGTGTCGCCGCCTGGGTGCTCGCCATCTTCACGATCGCCACCGGGCTGGTCGCCCATACCGGCTGGGCCGACCAGATGCAGATGATCCAGTTCCTCAAGAACCTCGCCATCACCGGCGGCTTCATCCTGCTCGCCTCGTCCGGCGCCGGCGCCTACTCGATCGACGCCAAACGCGGCTGAAGTTTTTGTTTGACGCAATTCCGAACGGAAGGTTACGGCGAAGTCGCCGAACCTAAACGCTTCACACTTTTCCTGGAATTGCTCCCCCTCCCAAGCCTGAAACCAAAGCGGCGCGGAATTTTTCGCACCGCTTTTTCGTTTTCCGGTTGCAGGCGTAGACTGCACCGGCAGCCGGCCAGATCCTGATCGGGCGTCGGCAAGGGAGGTTGCAATGT
>NZ_RZSL01000692.1:0-2789 GCF_003997355.1 Mesorhizobium sp. M1E.F.Ca.ET.041.01.1.1
GCCGTAGTCGATCGACTGCTCGTTCGTTTTCGCCGAGCCGGGCCGACGGCTATTGCGGTGCCCCTGCCCGGAGGCGGCGACGCCTCTTGGCGGCGCGACCTGGTCGAGTTCCTGCGCGGTTTCGTTCAGGGCCTTCGAACTATCCATCAATATAATCCCTCCCCAACATGCTTGTTGAAACTGGGTCCGGTCAGACCAGGATTGCTATCCCGGCTCGCGTACCAAGTGCCGTGACTTACGGCATATTCGTTTAAGGATGCAGGAGAATGGCGGGAAATGTTTTCCCAGTTCCGCAACCATTTATAAGGCAATCCAACGACCGCTTATCCCATTGGCTTACGGAACCGCGCTATGTTGGGGCGGCGTAAACCTGGAGTGGCCCTCTAGGGGAGCCTCGGCAGGACATTTGTCGAATCAGACGGCATGACACGGCAGTCACACGATTTCGGGTGGGCAGTCCTCTCCTTCGCGCCACCGCGGTTCGAACTCTTTAAGGGGTAGTGGGTCCGTTTGAAATTTCGTCCGCATCCATAAGAACCTGCGCGTCACGCCGGCCATGGCTGCTGGCGTTGCTGACAAGCTTTGGGAATTCAGCGATATTGTCGCGCTGATTGAGGCTAAAGAGGCAGAGAAACCTCTGGTTCGCGGTCCGTACAAAAACGGAGAGAGAATTGAAATACGAATGGGCTGACAATCCCGACTTAGTTCTTCCAATTACAGCCTGTTTCGTTGTGTTGGTGCCGGGTTTTCTAGCCGTGTTTATCTCACTTCTGAGCATAATTGTGCGGACCAATTTCTTAGGGCCAATAGATGAGCAAAACCTCCCTTGGCGCGAACGCCTCGGACGGCGTAATGCAAGACTGTACGCCGACTTCTTCTCACCCCGCTTCCGGTCGGCGCGCCGTGTCATGGCATATGGTGTTATCGGCTATCTCTGCGCGTTCGGCGCGGCCCTTCTCATTGTGACGGACTTCGGTCACCCGTCATGATCGGAATTTCAAACTGCCCCACTACCCTTTAAGGCAAGCGCTTGACCGCCTGGGCTATGTTCACTATACGTTCTCGCCCATGACCACGCACCGAAACCTCGACCTCATACGCTGACCGCCCTGCGGCCGCCCTTGCGGCGGCCGAGAACGCATGCGCATGAAACCGAGGACAATGTCGTGATCCACACCTCCAGGAAATCCGAGACGACTACGAGGCAGGTCTGGCGCGCGCCCATACGCGCGGCCATGGGCGCCTGAGCGCGCGCCTCTTCGTCAGTTTCCGATTTCCATCACCGTGCCTGTGGCACGGTCGCGGCCGAGGTGTCGAAATGATCCGCTACAAGACCCTGAAGGGTGCCGAGAGCAGCAACTCCAGCACCTTCCGCAACAAGCTACAGCAATCCTTGCCGCGCTTCCTCGCCTACTGCGGGATCATGCGAGCATGCCGCTCCATCCCGCAGTTCCGGCAGCTGAAACCTGTGGTCGTCGGTTTGTTGGTCCCGGCGGGCGCAGATAAGGAAATCTATGAAGAGGCCGTCCACTATGCCGCGCATGGCCCTTCCTTCATCTATGGCGGCCTCGACGGCACCGAAATCCTTACGAAGGGCGACCGTTGGACGAAGGCCAAGGAGGCGGAACTCTCCGCGGCGCTCTCGAAGCGGCGGCGCGTCGTCCTGATGATGGAGAGCGGCGCGGAGTTGCCGGATTACTTCCGCCTCGCCGCTGACGGGGTGGTCAAAGTGGGGCCGATCCGGCCGCGGCACGTCATCGCCGGGGCAAGGCTCTGCCTCAAGACGGAGATCACGCCCGAACAGGCCGAGTTCATCGCCACGATGCCCCTGTCCGTCATCGGTGCCACGCTGCGCCCGGGAAGGTCCGTCGCTCACGCGATCAAGCTAATGGTGCAGGCCAGTGCGCCGAGGGCGGCCAAAGACATTTCTGGCCCGACGCTTGACGACCTCCATGGCCTCGGCGAGGCGGGCGAATGGGGCCGCGAGCTGGCGACTGACCTCGCCGACTGGCGGGCTGGAACGATCGGCTGGGCAGACGTGGATCGCGGCATTCTGCTCTCCGGGCCGCCCGGAACGGGCAAGACCACGTTCGCGGGCGCTCTCGCGCGCACCTGCAACGTCCACCTCGTCCTTGGCTCCCTCGGCCGCTGGCAGGCGAAGGGCCACCTCGGTGACCTTCTGAAGGCCATGCGGGCGGCGTTCGACGACGCAAGAAAGAATGCGCCGTCGATTATCTTCATCGACGAGATCGACGCCGTCGGCGACCGCGAGAAGTTCACCGACCACAACGCGCAGTACTGCACGGAGGTGGTGGCCGCGCTGCTCGAGTGCATCGACGGCGCGGAAGGCCGCGAGGGCGTCGTCGTGGTCGGAGCCTGCAACTATCCTCACAAGCTCGATGCCGCGATCGTCCGTGCCGGCCGCCTCGACAGGCATGTCCGCATTCCCCTGCCGGACCAGAAGGGCCGCGAAGGAATCCTGCGCTGGCACCTGCAGGGATTGCTTGCCGATGCCGACCTATCGGAAATCGCTGTGAGAACCGAAGGCTGGAATGGCGCCTCCCTCGAGCAGTTGGTCCGGCAGGCGAGACGGCGGGCAAGGCGGGCGCGCCGCGACATGACGCTCGAGGACCTCGTGTCCGAGCTTCCCGCTTTGGTTCCCATTCCGCCGGAAATGCGCCGCCGGGTGGCCGTCCATGAGACCGGACATGCCATCGTCGCGCTCGCGCTCGCGTGCGGCGAACTCGTTTCGGTTTCGGTCGAGAAAGCCATCCTCCCGAATCCCGAGC
>NZ_RZSL01000693.1:0-2783 GCF_003997355.1 Mesorhizobium sp. M1E.F.Ca.ET.041.01.1.1
GGCCAGGGAGACCGCCGCGGCCGCCGAAGTGGCCAAGGGGCGTTTCCTGGCGGTGGTCAGCCACGAGCTGCGCACGCCGCTCAACGCCATTATCGGCTTCTCCGACATGCTGCTGCACGAGATGTTCGGCGCCTTCCGCGATCCGCGCCAGAAGGAATATGTCGAACTGGTCAGGCAGTCGGGCCAACATCTTCTGTCCGTCGTCACATCGATCCTCGACGTCTCGCGCATCGAGGCAGGCGCCTATGCGACCGAGTTGGAACCGTTCCGCTTTGTCGAGGCGGTCGATATGTGCCGCTCGATGATGCGGCCGCTGGCGCAGGCGAAGGGCATCGCGCTCGGCGCGCAGATCGCGCCGGACGCCGGCGAGATCAATGCCGACCGCCGCGCCGTGCAGCAGATCCTGATCAATCTCGTTTCGAACGCGGTTAAGTTCACGCCCGATGGCGGCAGCGTGACGATCGGCGCCAAGCGCGTCGGCTCGCGGCTGCATTTCTGGGTGAGCGACACAGGCATCGGCATCGCCGAGGAGGATATGGCCAATCTCGGCAAGCCGTTCATGCAGATCCAGAACGACTATACGCGCCGTTTCGAGGGAACCGGGCTCGGCCTGTCCCTGGTCAAGGGCCTGGTGGCGCTGCATGAGGGCACGATGTCGATCGAGAGCGCCCCGGGTGAGGGCACCACGGTGACGATCAGCCTGCCGGTGAGCGGGCCGAAGCGGCGCACGGGCGCGCCCGTCGGGGTGCTGCCGATGCCGGCTGCAAAGCCGAAGAGGGATGCAAATGGGGACAGCAATGGCTCGCTCCGCAAGACGGCCTAAGGTGGTCGAACCCGAGCGCGGCGTCCTTGCCGAGGGCGCTGTGGCGCTTGGCCAGGTGATCTCGCGCAATCCGGTTCTGGTCGGCGGCTCGACCGCCTTCCTGGTGACCCTGTTCTACGTCTCGGCCAACGCGCTCTGGTATCAGCCTTTTCCGCACACGGGCGCCTTCTTCGCCACCAGGAGCATCGAGAATTTCCCGAACGCCGTCTCCGACGAACCGGAGACCACCATCAACATCGTGCGGCAGGCGCCGGCGCAGCCGGCCGTCAAGCCCGACCCGGTCGTCCAGCAGGTGCAAGGCATATTGAAGGACCTCGACTTCTACGACGGTACCGTCGACGGCCTCACCGGGCCCGCCACGCGCAAGGCCATCCAGGCCTATCAGCTCAAGGTCGGCTTGCCCGGATCGGGAGAGATCGACGGCGCGCTGCTCGATCAGCTCGGCGCCCGGCAGACGACCGCAGCCATCCCGCATCCGGCGCCGCGGCCGGCAACTGCCGCTCCACCGGCTGCGCCGGCTCCAATTCCGGTCTCGGCGCCCGCCGATGGCACAACGCAAGCGCCCGACGCCCGCATCGTCAAGATCCAGGCCGGCCTCAAGGCCTTCGGCAATGACGACATGCAGCTCGATGGCAAGGTCGGCGCCCGCACCAAGGCCGCGATCAAGGAGTTCCAGGCGTTGTTCGGCTTGCCCGAAACGGGCGAGCCGGACGAAGCAGTCTACGTCAAGATGCGCGAGATCGGCCTGACGAACTGAGAGGCGCAAGCCGTTCCGGTTCCTCTGCCGATGCTGTAAGGAACCGCGCATGCCATCCGGAATCCCGCCATGCGCGTGACCACCGATCTTTGGGTATCGGCTTTGCTTCGCCGCGTCTTCGCCGCCGGCGGTTTTGCCGCCGTGGTCAAGCGCGGCGCGATGGAGGCGGGCGCCGTCTTCGTGTTGTCGCGCGGCCGGCTGGGGGAGGTCGCTCTCTACGGCCCGGCGCCGCAGACGAGCTATGATTCGGCAAAGCCCGACGAGCGCTTCTTCACCTTGCTCGCTTCCAGCGACGATGCCTCGGCATTCGATGTGCGGCTCGAGAAGGAAAAGAGATTCGATCCGGATATCTGGGTGGTCGAGATCGAGGCCGGCTCCGTTCCGGTCGAAGAGCTTGTCTCCGTGGAGACGGAGTAGGTCGGTTCGAAGCTCAGGACGCCTTGAGGCTGGAGGCCTTTCCGTCGCTGTTCGACGCCTGACGCTCGCCGCTTGTCGTCTCGGAGGCATTGCCGCGGATCGCGCGTGACAGGGTTTCGGCCTTCCAGGCCCGGACCTTGTCGAGCGCCGCCTCGCGATGCAGCAGCCGGTAGCGGTCGAGGAACAGCCGGATCGCCTGCGGATGCGGGAACTCGCCAGGATAGACGGCGACCGCGATCAGGAAGGCCCTGTCCTCGCTGAGGTCGAGCGCCTTGAGCGCTGCAAGCAGCGCCGCGTAGCTCGACGGTTCGGTCACCGAGCGGGCCGTGGCGAAATCGATGTCGAGCGCATCGGCGAGCGCTGTCTGGAAGAAAGCGGCGTTGCCGGTCAGCGCCGTCTCGCGCAGCTTCACATAGGCCGGCTGGCCGAGGAAGGTATTGATAGCCGCGTTCTCGCCGGCGGGGCGCATCATAGAGCGCAGGCGGCGCCGCGCATTCTCCTCGGCTTCGCCGGCAGGCGGGCGTTTGTCTTCGGCGGCGTCGATCGGCGCCGACTTCACCGGCGCGAGCTTCGTGACCGTCTCCGGTGGCCGCGTCTTGACCAGCGTCGGCTTCTCCAGCGCGCGGATCAGGTCGGCGATCGTCGAATTGAGCTCCTTGCGGCGCGCGATCGCGCGCGCATGCGGCAGGCCGTGGCGGCCGATCAGCGCGATCAGGTCGATGTCGCTTAGCGCGTTCGAGCGGGTGAGCGGCGGTGCCGCGATCTCGACAGGCTCCTCGGCCAGCC
>NZ_RZSL01000694.1:0-2780 GCF_003997355.1 Mesorhizobium sp. M1E.F.Ca.ET.041.01.1.1
GAGCCAGCCGGCCACCGCAAAAGTCATGCCGCTCCCCGCCTATGGAACGGGCAACGGCAGCGTCCGGCATTCCCCGCCGCCGCCCTCCAACGATTCGATCGACGACACGCTGATGCACGAACTCGAGGCATCGCTGGACGAGTCGCACCCCAAGCCGGCGACCGGAACGCCGGCGGCCAAGCCTTCGCTCGATGACGAGATGACCAAGCTTCTCGGCGAGCTTGCCAGCCACAAGCGCTGATCCGGCAACGGCCTTAGAGCAATTACAGGAAAAGTGCGTAGCGGTTCTCCGTCCGGAATTGCGTGAAGAAAACGGTTGGACCAGTTCAGCGATTCCAAGAACCGCTGAGCCGCTCTTGCCGCGCTGCAACCGGCGGACGCCCGTTCTCCAACACTTTCCGGCAAAAAGCTCCTCAAAACAAAATGGCCGGGAATCCCGGCCATTTTCACAAATTCCATGCCTGCCTGCATCAGTCGTCGCGGTAGACCTTCTCGCGGCGCTCGTGACGCTCCTGCGCTTCGATCGACAGCGTCGCGATGGGGCGGGCGTCGAGCCGCTTCAGCGCGATCGGCTCGCCGGTTTCCTCGCAATAGCCGTAGGTGCCTTCGTCGATGCGCTGCAGCGCGGAATCGATTTTCGAGATGAGCTTGCGTTGGCGATCGCGAGCACGCAATTCGATGGCACGGTCGGTTTCGGAAGAGGCGCGGTCGGCTAGGTCGGGATGATTGGCGTTTTCTTGCTGGAGGATTTCGAGGGTTTCACGCGCTTCCCGGAGGATATCGTTCTTCCAGGTGATGAGCTTCATGCGAAAGTAAGATTTCTGCCGTTCGTTCATGAACGGCTCGTCTTCGGAGGGTACGTAATCGGCGGTAGCGATATCGTTCATTCGACTCACCCAACAACCCCAAATTTGGCGCCTATATATTCGTCGACAAGGCCCTGCACAAGCGTAAACGATAACAGTTTCACGCATTTGTTAGTCTCGCACCGATGGCGCCTCGCCGCCTCCTTTGTTTGAACGGCTTGGATCGAATTCATCCATGATTCGGTGCCGTTGCTGGCTGTCGACCATTGTGCTTGACACCGTTCTGGTGACTAATCGCGCTGCGAGGTCAGCACCACGAGGGTCCGGTTGAGCAGACTTTATCTGTTGAGGCATGCCAAGGCCGGATGGGCGCTGCCCGGTGTGCGCGATTTCGATCGTCCGCTCGACGAATCGGGCATAGCCGATGCCGAGGTGATGGGCGATGCCATGCGGGCCCGCAATTATGTGCCGGATATCACGCTCTGTTCCAATGCCAAGCGGGCGCGGCAGACGCTGGAAGGCCTGGCGGGCCGCACCGACACCGGTCGGGTCATGTTCTTCGACACGCTCTACAGCGAGGATGCGGCCGGCTATCTCGACATCATCCGCAAGAATGGCGGGGCCGGCTCCTTGCTGGTGATCGGCCACAATCCCATGACGGAGGATCTCGCCATGGCGGTATCAGGCGACGGCGACGAGGCCGCGCGCGGCACGCTCAACCATGGCTTTCCCACCTCCGGCCTCGCTGTCGTGCGTTTTCCCGGCAATCTCGCCGAGGCGGCTCAGGGCAACGGCTATCTCGAAGCCTTTCTCACCCCCGCCGATCTCTGACGCCATTACAAACGACGGCTCCAGCGCCTATATCGGCCCCTGACGGGCGACCCAGAGGCAGATTTGGCATCATCACTGACCACCTTTACCGACGAGGCGAGAATTGCGCTCGACACATTGTCGGGCCGCGCCGCCGGGCTCTTCTCGCCATCGCTGCGCCTCGGCGTCACCGGCCTCTCCCGTGCCGGCAAGACGGTTTTCATCTCCGCTTTGGTCCACAACCTGATCCATGGCGGGCGGCTGCCGCTGTTCGAGGCGCAGAAGTCCGGCCGCATCGCCCGCGCCTTCCTCGAGGAGCAACCGGACGACGCCGTTCCGCGCTTCCAGTACGAGGACCACATCGCCGCCCTGGTCAACGACCGCGTCTGGCCGGATTCGACGCGCGCCATTTCCGAATTGAGGCTCACCATCGAATACGAATCGGCCTCCGGCTGGAACCGCCTGTTTTCGGCCGGAAAGCTGTCGGTCGATATCGTCGATTATCCCGGCGAATGGCTGCTCGATCTGCCGCTTCTCGGCAAATCCTTCGCCGATTTTTCGCGCGAGGCGGTCGAGTTGGCGGCCCTGCCCGTGCGCTCCGACCTTTCGCAGGCATGGCGCGAACTGGCTTGCGCCATCGATCCGGACGCCGACGCCGACGAGATGACGGCGCGCCGCCTCGCCGAAAGCTTCGCCGCTTATCTCAAGGCCTGCAAGCTCGACGAGCGCGCGCTCTCCACGCTGCCGCCTGGTCGCTTCCTGATGCCGGGCGATCTCGAAGGCTCGCCCGCGCTGACCTTCGCCCCGCTGACGAGGTTGTCCGAACGGCGGCGCTCCGGATCGCTGCAGGCGATGATGGAGCGGCGCTACGAGGCCTACAAGACGCATGTCGTGAAACCGTTCTTTCGCGAGCACATCACCCGCCTCGACCGGCAGATCGTGCTGATCGACGCCATGCAGGCGCTCAACGCCGGCCCGGCCGCCATGGCCGATCTCGAACGGGCCGTCACGGAAATCCTCTCCTGTTTTCGGCCCGGCCGGGGCAATTTCGTCACCGACCTGCTTTCCAGGCGCATCGACCGCATCCTGGTGGCGGCGACCAAGGCCGACCAACTGCACCATGAAAGCCATGACCGGCTGCAGTCCATCGTGCGCAGGCTGGCG
>NZ_RZSL01000695.1:0-2759 GCF_003997355.1 Mesorhizobium sp. M1E.F.Ca.ET.041.01.1.1
CTTTTCGCGGCCGCTGTCAGCCTGGCGCTGGCGGGCGCCGCCAGCGCCCAGCAGCAGCCCTCGCCTCAGCCCAGCCCAGCGCCGGCGGCGCCTGCTCCCGCCACGCCCAAGGCTCCGACGATCGAGAGTGTAAACATCGTCGACATCACCGAACTGCCCAAGGACACGCAAACACAGGTCAACCAGATCGTGGCGCAACGCGGCGACGCCGGCCTGCAGACATTGCGCAAATCGATCGACGCGACGCCCAAGGTGAAGTCCGCGCTCGAAGCCAAGGGAATAAGCTCGGCGCAGGTGATCGCCGCCAGCTTGCAGCCCAACGGCGCGCTGACCCTGATCACCAAGAAGGCGAGCTGACCCGGAGCAATTCCAGGAAAAGTGTGCAACGGCTTTCCGCGCGGAATTGCGTAAAGACAAATGGTTAGAGCGGTTCGGCGGTTCCTCCAGACGCTGAACCGCTCTGGAAAAGCCGCTCCACAAGCGCTGGCGGGCCAGATTCGGGCCCGCTAACGGCAAGGCTGAGGGAACTTCCGGCCGACGAGAGTCGTTTCGCTTTTTTCGCCCCGCCAAAAGGTCAGTCAGGATCGAGCCATGGCGGCTGCCCCGCGCGTCACAATTGCGTTCCCCGCTACGGCCGTGGCCATGCTTCTCATGGCCGCCGTCCCGCATGCCGCGTTCCCGGCGCAGCCTGTGGACGGCAAGCCGCCATTGGACAGCAACAAGCCGGGTGCGGCGATCGTCGATTCCGACATCCGGCAGGAAGAGGCGCTGTCGAAGACGGAGGCCGGCAAGGTCATCACCGCTATCGACCGCACACGCGACAATATCGGCACGGTGCGCAAGACGACCAAGCTCGACACGGTCGACATCGTATTCCTGACGGACGCCGCGCGCAGCGAGGGCGGGCCACCGCCGATGATCGAAGACAAGGTTGAGCAGCATAAGGACGACGTCGCGGAGTTGCGGCAGGAGATCGAGGCGAACGCGCTGCTGTTCAACGCCATCGATTCGCGGCGCGTGCTCGCGGAGGACGTGCTTGCCGTCGAATTCGACAACCCGGGCAAGATCGTCATCTATGCGGCAGCCAAGCCCCCGAAGTGATTTGAGCGCCCCAGACCTCACAGCTTGCCCGACCTCACAGCCTGCCCATCACCTTCTGCTGGAATCCATAGACCTCACGCTTGCCGCCGAGCGGCACCAGCGTGACGTCGCGTTCCTGACCCGGCTCGAAGCGCATGGCAGTGCCGGCGGCAATGTCCAGACGCATGCCGCGCGCGCGTTCGCGGTCGAATTTCAGCGCTTCGTTGGTCTCGTAGAAATGATAGTGGCTGCCGACCTGGATAGGGCGGTCGCCGCTGTTGGCGACCTTGAGCGTCACCGCCTGCAGGCCCTTGTTCAGCTCGATCTCGCCTTGTGCCGTAATGATTTCGCCCGGGATCATCGCGCCCTCACAACACGCCGAAAGCAATCGCCGCGAGCGCGGTTCGTATCATCGGAGCTGTTGTCATCTGCATGCCTTTCTTCAGCGGTCGTATTGCTCACGCGGCCTTGCGCGGGCCGCAGCCTTCGGCCTTGAGCACGCGCCTGGTCGAGGCCGGGTATTTCTTCAGCATCGCCGCCGGCCGGATCGGCCGCGGCGAAAAATTGCCGCCGCAGTTCGGGCAGACGCCGCCAAGCACGCCTTCCGCGCAGTCGGCGCAGAAGGTGCATTCGAAGGTGCAGATCAGCGCATCCGTCGCCTGAGGCGGCAGGTCCTTGTCGCAGCATTCGCAATTGGGCCTCAGTTCCAGCATCGGTTCCTCCTCACCGGATCGGCCCTCATCTGATCGGCTCGTGCACGGTCACCAGCTTGGTGCCGTCGGGAAACGTCGCCTCGACCTGGACGTCGTGGATCATCTCGGCAATGCCGTCCATGACCTGGGCACGGGTGACGACATGGGCGCCGGCCTCCATCAACTCGGCCACCGGGCGGCCGTCGCGGGCGCCCTCGACGACGAAGTCGGTGATCAGCGCGATCGCCTCTGGGTGGTTGAGCTTGACGCCGCGTTCCAGCCTTTTTCGCGCCACCATCGCCGCCATGGCGATCAGCAGCTTGTCCTTTTCACGCGGCGTCAGGTTCATGCGTCTTCCCAGTATTCAAGATCAAGCCATTCGAGGTCAGAGTGACCATAATTTGGGCAGACCCGCCCGCCCGTTGAGCAGTTCGACCAACGGAACCAGCCGCTTGCGGAGCTGGTAGCCATCGCCGGCGGTGAGTCTCGCAAGAAGCTTGCCAGATTGCCCGACGCTCCACAAACTGGCGCCTCCCCAGCCGCCGACGATGGGATCGCCGACGATCGCGCGGGCCGGCTCCAGCAGGCTTTCCGCGCGCGGCGAGACAAGAAGCAGTGTCGCGACGGCAAGCCCGCCGCCGGCGACCGCCGGGCGCCGGAGCCTGGCTGCGATGTCCGGCCCGATGCGGAAATCCTCGGCATGGATGAGCCTGCCATGTTGGCGGACCCGCCAGCGATCGTGGAAGTCGCCCAGAACTGTCCGTTCGCCCATCGCCACCCGGCCGAACAGCGTGGCCTCCAAAAGCAGCGCCTCGGCATCCGCGGCAAGCTTCACATCGAGCGTCCTGACAAAGGCCGCCCGGTCGAAAACGATGGTTTCCTGCGGCAACCATGCGATCCGGCCGCCGGCGCCGACATCCAGGCTGACTGTCGTCTCGGCGCGATCGGATGCGGCGCGATAGATTTTCTCGCAGGCCTGGGTGGTGA
>NZ_RZSL01000696.1:0-2752 GCF_003997355.1 Mesorhizobium sp. M1E.F.Ca.ET.041.01.1.1
CCAATGCCGTTGCCTTGTTTGCCGCGGCGAAAGCCGGAACCGGGACCGGTGGTTGACGGGCTGCACCCGCCCGCAACCAAGAGTCGTCCTGCAACCACAAGCGGCGTTGCGCGACGACGACACGTAGCGTTATTATTCCGCGGAACGAGTCCTGAAATTTCGCGCTGCCGTATTTTGTCCACATGGTCGCGACATGGGTTTTCGTTGCGGATTGGGACCGCCCCGTGAAGCTTGCGCAACTGTCGGCTTCGTTTAGGAAAATCCCGAACCTCGGACTGGAGCGGGCATGATTCGTCTCATCGGCTATTTCTTCGGCATCGGCACGACGCTGGCGCTGCTGGTCGCTGCCGGCCTGGCCATCTACATCGCCCATCTGACGAAGGATCTGCCCGACTACGAAGTTCTGGCCAAATACGAGCCGCCGGTGACGACGCGCATCCATGCGTCGGACGGTTCGCTGATGGCCGAATACGCGCGCGAGCGGCGTCTCTATCTGCCGATCCAGGCGATCCCGGATCGCGTCAAGGCCGCCTTCATGTCGGCCGAGGACAAGAACTTCTACAACCATCCCGGCATCGACATCACCGGCCTGGGCCGCGCCATCATCGTCAATCTGCAGAATCTCGGCTCCGGCAGGCGCCAGGTCGGCGCATCGACGATCACGCAGCAGGTGGCGAAGAACTTCCTGCTCACTTCAGACCAGACCTATGAGCGCAAGATCAAGGAGATGATCCTGGCCTTCCGCATCGAGCAGGCCTATTCGAAGGACCGCATCCTCGAACTCTATCTCAACGAGATATTCTTCGGCTTCGGCGCCTATGGCGTGGCGGGCGCGGCGCTCACCTATTTCGACAAGTCGGTCAACGAACTGACCGTCGCCGAGGCCGCCTATCTCGCTTCGCTGCCCAAGGGCCCCAACAACTATCATCCCTTCAAGCATGCCGACCGCGCTCTGGAGCGCCGCAACTGGGTCATCGACCAGATGGTCGAGAACGGCTACGTCACCCGCGAGGAAGGCGACAAGGCCAAGGCCGAGCCGCTCGGCGTGAAGCCGCGCCGCAACGGCTCCTATCTGTTCGCGGGCGAGTTTTTCACCGAGGAGGTGCGCCGCCAGATCATCGCCCGCTACGGCGAGAACGCGCTCTATGAGGGCGGCCTGTCGGTGCGCACGACGCTCGATCCGAAGGTCCAGTTGATCGCCCGCAAGGCGATGCAGAACGGGCTGCTGAAATACGACATGCTGCGCGGCTATCGCGGACCGGTGACCCATATCGATATTTCCGGCGATTGGGGCGTTCCGCTCGGCGCCGTCAAGGGCCTGGAGGACGTGCCGGAATGGACGCTCGCCGTCGTGCTCGACAGTTCCGCCGACGGATTGACTATCGGCATTCAGCCGGCGCGGCAGGTCTCCGGCGACCTCGTCAAGGACCGCGTCGAGGGAACTGTCGCCAAGGACGACATGGGCTTCGCCATGCGCCATTTCGTCAACGGCAAGTCCGTCAGGGCGAAATCTCCGGCGGAGGTGCTGGAGCCCGGCGACGTCATATTCGTGCAGAAGAACGACGGCTCGGACAATACCTACAGCCTGCGCCAGGTGCCCGAGGTCGAAGGCGGCCTGGTCGCCATGGACCCGCATACCGGGCGCGTGCTGGCCATGGTCGGCGGCTTCTCCTACGCGCAGTCGGAGTTCAACCGCGCGACGCAGGCGATGCGCCAGCCGGGCTCCTCGTTCAAGCCGATCGTCTATTCGGCGGCGCTCGACAACGGCTACACGCCGGCCTCCGTGATCATGGACGGCCCGATCACGATCCAGAGCGGCAACACGACCTGGACGCCGAAGAACTATGACGGCACGGTCGCAGGTCCGGCCACCTTGCGCTCCGGCATCGAGAAGTCGCGCAACCTGATGACGGTGCGGCTCGCCAACGACATGGGTATGAAACTGGTGGTCGAATATGCCGAACGCTTCGGCGTCTACGACCATCTGGCGCCATATCTGCCGATGGCGCTGGGCTCCGGCGAGACGACGGTCATGCGCATGGTGTCGGCCTATTCGATCATGGCCAATGGCGGCAAGTCGATCAAACCGTCGCTGATCGACCGCATCCAGGATCGCTACGGCAAGACCGTCTTCAAGCAGGACGAACGCGGCTGCCAAGGCTGCAACGCCAGCGAATGGAAGAATCAGTCCGAGCCGGAACTGGTCGACAATTCCGAGCAGGTGCTCGATCCGATGACCGCCTACCAGATCACCTCGATGATGGAAGGCGTCGTGCAGCGCGGCACAGGCGCCACCATCGCCGAGCTCGGCCGCCACATCGCCGGCAAGACCGGCACGACCAACGACGAGAAAGACGCCTGGTTCATCGGCTTCACGCCGAACCTCGTCGTCGGTCTCTACATGGGCTACGACACGCCGCGCGGCCTCGGCAAGGGCGCCACCGGAGGTGGTCTGGCTGCGCCGATCTTCAAGGATTTCATGCGCGTGGCATTGGACGGCACGCCGAATGTCGACTTCCAGGTTCCGGAAGGCATGAAGCTGATCGCCATCAACCGCAAGACCGGCATGCGCGCGGCCGAAGGCGATCCCAACACCATCATCGAGGCCTTCAAGCCCGGCACCGGCCCGGCCGACAGCTATTGGGTCATCGGCATGGGCGCCGACGGCTCCAACGGCTCCGGTGCCGGGTTGTCGCCGCAGGCCAATCAGGCCATCCAGGACGGCGGCGGCGGCCTTTACTAAAACTGTCTC
>NZ_RZSL01000697.1:0-2747 GCF_003997355.1 Mesorhizobium sp. M1E.F.Ca.ET.041.01.1.1
TCTATCAGGCGGTCAGCCGGCTTATCTTCATGACCAGCGGCTGGTACCTGAAGAACGAGGCAGGCGCCGCCCCGCTCAGCCAGCGCATCGGCGAACTGCATGACGCGCGCAAGGCGCTGGAGCCGAAACTGGCGTCGCTGCTGCCGGCCTTCTCGCGCGAGCGGATCGAGGAGCGGCGGCACGGCCTGTTCAAGAGCGGCGCGCCCGAGAAGCTGGCTGGACAACTGGCGCTCGCCGAGGTGGCGGAGCTCATCCCGGACATCGCGCTCACCGCGCGCACGGCCGGCGCCGACATCGTCGGCGCGGCCAAGGCCTTCTTCGCCGTCAGCGATGCCTTCCGCATCCCACGGGTCGAGGAGGCCGCGCGCTCGATCACGCCGCCGGACTATTACGATCAACTGGCGCTGTCGCGCGCGATGGACACGATCGGCGCGGCAAGGCGCGGCATTGCGGTCGCGGCGCTCACCGGCCATGGCAAGGCGGCGGATCCGGTCGCGGCCTGGCTGGAGGCCGGCGGCGAGCGTGTCGCGCGCATTCGCGAGCGGCTGCAGGCACTCACCGAAGGCGGCGACATCACCGTGTCGCGGCTGTCGGTGGCGTCGGGCCTGATGACCGATCTGACGGGGATGTGAGCATGCTTACCCTCCCCTTGTGGGGAGGGTCGCTGCGAAGCAGCGGGTGGGGGCTGCGCCGACCCCCACCCGGACCTTCGGTCCGACCTCCCCACAAGGGGGAGGTAGAGGTTGGTGCCCTTGTTCCCGTCCACCCAGAACTGGAGGTGAGGCAAGCCAACGTGGCGCCATGCTTGTTCATTTGCATCGCTGCCCGAAAACATGCAGACATGGCGCGGGGTCGCGGGCGGAGCGGACGATGCGGGAGGGGACATGGCCGAAGTAGCAGTGCAGCGGGCGACGGGGCGCGGCATCTGGGGCTGGATGTTCTTCGACTGGGCGGCGCAGCCCTTCTTCACCGTCGTCACCACCTTCATCTTCGGGCCATACTTCGCCTCGCGCATGGTCAGCGATCCGGTCGTGGGTCAGGCCGCCTGGGCCTGGGGCATCGCCGCCGCCGGCCTGGTCATCGCCGTGCTTTCGCCCGTACTGGGCTCGATCGCCGACCAGACGGGACCGCGCAAGCCGTGGATCGCCTTCTTCGCGGCCATCAAGATCACCAGCCTCACGCTGCTTTGGCTCGCGGCGCCCGGCTCGAATGTATTCCTGATCGTGCTGTTGTTCTCGCTGGCCTCGGTGGCCGCGGAATTCTCGACCGTGTTCAACGATTCGATGATGCCGCGGCTGGTGCCGAAGAGCGAAATCGGGCGCATCTCCAACATCGCCTGGGGTCTCGGCTATCTCGGCGGGATGATCGCGCTGATTTTTGTCATTCTGTTCATGGCCGGCAATCTGGAAACCGGCAAAACGGTCATCGGCCTCGATCCGATCCTGGGACTCGATCCGAAGCTCGGCGAAGATGCCCGCGCCACCGGGCCAATGTCGGCCGGCTGGTACTTTCTCTTCATCCTGCCGATGTTCTTCTTCACCCCGGACGCCGCCAAGGGCATTCCGATCGGACCGGCAGTGCGCGAGGGTCTTTCGGAGCTGAAGTCGACGCTGACAGAGGCGCGCAAGCGCGTCGGTATCTTCCGCTTCCTTGTCGCCCGCATGATCTACCAGGACGGCGTCAACGCGCTGCTCACGCAGGGCGGTGTGTTCGCTGCCGCGATGTTTCACTGGTCGATCACCGAGATCGGCATCTTCGGCATCATTCTCAACGTCGTCGCCATCTTCGGCTGCTGGATCGCCGCTCGCCTTGACACCGCGCTCGGTTCCAAAGCGGTGGTGATGATCGCGCTCGCGATGCTGACCGTGGCCACCGCCGGAATCATCTCGACCGGGCCGGGCTTCACGCTGCTCGGCCTGATACCGCTCCCCCTGGCCGATTCCGGCGGCCTGTTCGGCACCGCCGCCGAGAAGGCCTATATCCTCTACGGGCTGCTGATCGGCCTTGCCTTCGGGCCGGTGCAGGCTTCATCGCGCTCCTATATGGCGCGGAGCGTCACGGCCGCCGAATCGGGCCGCTATTTCGGCATCTACGCGCTGTCCGGACGGGCGACCAGTTTCCTGGCGCCGTTCCTGCTCGCGACGATCAGCTACCTGAGCGACTCGGCGCGGCTCGGCATGGCGGTGATCATCCTCTTTCTCGGTATCGGCATGGCGATCCTGGTCAGGACGCCCTACCCGGCGGACAAGCCGGTGGAGTGAGCCTCTTCCTTCTCCCCTTGTGGGAGAAGGTGGATCGGCGCGCAGCGCCGAGACGGATGAGGGGTGTTCCAGCTTGGCAATGTGCCTGAAATTGCCGCCGCCTCATTTCTTCCAGCACCCCTCATCCGTCGCCTTCGGCGACACCTTCTCCCACAGGGGGAGAAGGAGAAGGCGCTAATGCCTGAAGTGCCTGATGCCCGTGAACACCATGGCGATGCCGTGCTCGTCGGCGGCAGCGATGACGTCGTCGTCGCGCATCGAGCCGCCGGGCTGGATCACGGCGCTAGCGCCGGCCTCGATCGCCGACAATAGGCCGTCGGCGAAGGGGGAAGAAGGCGTCGGAGGCGACGACGGAACCCTTGGTCAGCGGCTCGGTCAGGCCGGCGGCTTCGGCCGCGTCGAGCGCCTTGCGGGCGGCGATGCGCGAGGAATCGACGCGGCTCATCTGGCCGGCGCCGATGCCGACGGTGGCGCCATCCTTCGCAT
>NZ_RZSL01000698.1:0-2743 GCF_003997355.1 Mesorhizobium sp. M1E.F.Ca.ET.041.01.1.1
TGGAAGTCCGGCACGCGCTCGCTGGCGACGGCGGCCGCATCGACGAAACCGTCGATATAGGCGGCGCCGCGATGGTAGGGCGTGCTGCCGACGATGCGCCGGTATTCGGCGCTGCCCGGCTCCATATTGAAATCGCCGAGCCAGATCGCCGCCAGCGGGCTTTCCGGCTCCGGCTGGCCGTCACTCCAGTTGCGCTGCGGCTCGTCGTCGGCGCCGCTCCACGGGCCTCCGTCGGCTGGCGCGCGACAGTGCTCGGCAAGCAGGTAGTCGATCTGTTCCAGCCGCTCCTCAACCGCGATATGGGCAAGATGCAGCGAGAATATCCGCACCGGTCCCGCCGGCGTGCGGATCATGCATTCGAGCGCGGCGTTGCGGGTATTGAGCGGCCTGAGCGCGCGGCGCAGCGGCAGCGCGTGCAGCCGCGACCAGACGATCGGCAGCTTCGACAGCACCATCGTGCCGAACTGCCGCCGGCGGTTCACGATACGGCCGTCGCGTTTTTCGCTGGCATCCATGTCGAAGGCCGGACCGTAAACCCAGTGATAGTCCGGCAGCAGCCTGGACAGGATTTCCGGCTGGTCGTCGCCATTGCTGCGCTGCCAGTGCCGCTCGACTTCTTGCAGGGCGATGATGCCGGCGCCGTCGACGATGCGCGCGGCGCGCGCCAGATCGTAGCGGCCGTCGCTGCCGAACCCGTACTGGATGTTGTAGCTGATCAGCTTCATTGATTAACCGGCTGACTATATGGCGATGGCAGTAGCGCCTTGGGCACAGCGTTGCAATGGACCGCGGCGCCACGCGGAATAGTCCAGCTAGTGACCGCCGGGCCGAGCCTAGGTCGTAAGCGGTTGAAACCGGCCGGCCGGCGACGCCGCCAGTTCCGACCAGTCGATTTCTTCCTCGAGGCGGTGATAGGCCTCGTCGCCGATCGTTCCGTTGCGGCGCAGTTCCTCCAGCGTGTCGCGTTGCCGTTTGATGGCATAAAGGCGCAGCCGGTCGTATTCGGTCGCAGCCTGCGCATCCTCAGGATTCTCGGCGACCAGGCGCTGGGCTTCGTATTGCTCGCGCACGACGGCCGCCGCGGCGGATGTCTTGCGGCTCAGCACATCGAGCGCGGCCTGCATGATGGCGACGCGCGCCTGCGCCACTTCACGGTCTATCGTCGTATCCCGCTCGAAATTCAGCCGGCGCAGCAGAGGCTTCAAGCTCATCCCTTGCAGCACCAGCGTGCCGAGAACGACCGCAAAGGCGGCGAGCACGATCGGGTCGCGACCAGGAAAGCCTGCCGGCAAGGCGAAGGCCGCCACCAGCGTCACCAGCCCGCGCATGCCGCACCAGCCGACGAGCACGGCGCCGCGGAACGTCGGCGCATCCCGCCTTTTGTCTTCGCTGTCGAAGCGGGCGAACCATCGCATGACCGCGACGTAACCCAGCACCCAGACGAGGCGTGCCGCGACGACGACGGCCAGCACCGTTGCGGCGAACAGAAATGCATCGCCTTGCCCTTCGCCGGAGAGCCGGCCGACGATCGACCGTGCCTGCAGGCCCATCAGCACGAAAGCCAGCACGTTGAGCACGAACACCGCCGACTCCCAGACCGAATAGGTGCTGACGCGGCGCCTCGCCGACATGTGGCGCGGTGCGGTGCGCGCGATGGTGATGGCGTAGACGACGATGGTGATGATGGCCGAAAGACCGATCTTGTCGGCGATGATCCAGACGGCGAAGGTGCCGGCGAACTGCACCACCGTGCTGCTCGCCGCATCCTCTATCCGCGTGAGCGCGATGAGCGAGATGCGGCCGAACAGATAGCCTGCGGCGACACTGCCGACCGTCGACAGCAGGATGACCGGGACTGCGTCTTTCAGCATGACAGCGCCGATCGTCGCCGAAACCGATATCCGGTAGATCAACAGCGCGGTGGCGTCGTTGAGCAGGCTCTCGCCTTGCAGGATGGCGGTGATGCGGTGCGGCACCTTGAACTGCCCGAGCACGGCGCTCGCCGCCACCGCGTCCGGCGGGGCGACGATGGCGCCGAGCGCGATTGCCGCCGCGATCGGCAGGCCGGCCATCTTCCAGCCGACGACGGCGACCGCCACGGTGGTGAAGACGACTGCGCCGAGCGCCAGGAGCGCCAGCGACAGGCGGTAGCGCTTCAGGTCGCGCAGCGAGGTGTCGTAGGCGGCATCGAGAAGCACCGGCGCAATGAACAGCGCCAGCGCAAGTTCCGGATCGATCTCAATGGTCGGTGCGCCGGGCAGGAAGGCAAGCCCCGCCCCTGCCAAAGCCAGCAGGGACGGATAGGGAACCTCCATCCACCGCGAAACCGCCGTCAGCGCGACGGCGATGAGAAGCAGGATAAGGGTGAGCTCGAACAGCGCCATGGCTCATCGTAACGGCGAAGCGCGAAAGTTGGCAGTACCCTCGAGTCAAGATGCTGTTGATTGTCCAGCGCGTCGATATCGCCTGGCCACTATGGACATCGCACCGGCTTGAAGAGCTTCAGTCCAGTTGGCTCAGGCTGTATAGCCTAGTGCAGCACCAGCATGTCGCCCGACGAGAAGGAGATATCCGCCTTCTCGCCGACGACGGGCGGCGGCGTCGCGGAGTTGTTGAAGGTGTCGAGCGACACCGTGTTGCCGCCGATGCCGACGCGCACGCGGATGACCGAGCCGAGGAAATGCACTTCGGCGATCTCGCCCGAAAGGCTGGTGTCGTGGCCCGGCTGGCGTCCGAGTGAAAT
>NZ_RZSL01000699.1:0-2740 GCF_003997355.1 Mesorhizobium sp. M1E.F.Ca.ET.041.01.1.1
GTTCAGACATCAGAAAATAGAAACCATCGACCTCAATGCCCTCGCCCGATAGCATGCAAAACTGTTCGCGATGTCTTCGCACACCTGTTCGCGATGTCCCCGGTCCAAACACCCTTGTGGGAGAAGGAAAGCCCGGCCCCATGACTCCGCCTGCAACCTGTGCTATGCGCCTCGCTTCATTTCGGGCACGATGCTGAAATCGGCCGCAAACCGCTTATATTGGCGCAACCATGACCCTTTCGTTCGATCTGACCGCCGAAGGCGCCCGCGACGCCTTGCGCGCCCGCACCCCGGCGGCCGAAAAGCCGTCGCTGATCGGCCTGACCCGCGCCGAGCTTGGCGCCGCCCTCGTCGCGGCCGGCATCGTCCCTGAGCGCCAGGCCAGGATGCGCGCGCAGCAGCTCTGGCACTGGATGTATGTGCGCGGCGTCTCCGACTTCGCCCATATGTTCAACATCTCCAAGGAATTGCGCGCCGAGCTCGACAAGCATTTCACCGTCGCGCGCCCCGAGATCGTCGAGGAGCAGATCTCCTCCGACGGCACGCGCAAATGGCTGTTCCGCTTTCCGCCGCGCGGCGCCGGTCGCCCGGTCGAGATCGAGACCGTCTATATTCCCGAGGAAGGCCGCGGCACGCTCTGCATCTCCTCGCAGGTCGGCTGCACGCTGACCTGCTCCTTCTGCCACACCGGCACGCAGAAGCTGGTGCGCAACCTGACGACGGAAGAAATCCTGGCGCAGTTGCTTACCGCGCGCGACCGGCTCGGCGATTTCCCCGACCGCGACACGCCGGACGGCGCCATCGTGCCGGCCGAGGGCAGAAAGGTCTCCAACATCGTCATGATGGGCATGGGCGAGCCGCTCTACAATTTCGAGGCGGTGAAGAAGGCGCTGCTGATCGCTTCCGACGGCGACGGGCTGTCCCTGTCCAAGCGCCGCATCACGCTGTCGACCTCCGGCGTCGTGCCGGAGATCGCCCGCACCGGCGAGGAGATCGGCGTCATGCTGGCGATCTCGCTGCACGCCACCAATGACGATCTGCGCGACCTTCTGGTGCCGATCAACAAGAAGTTCCCGCTGAAGGAGCTGATCGCCGCCTGCCGCGCCTATCCCGGTCTCTCCAATGCCAAGCGCATCACCTTCGAATATGTGATGCTGAAGGACGTCAACGATTCGCTCGACGACGCCAAGGCGCTGGTGAAGCTGCTCAAGGGCATTCCGGCCAAGATCAACCTGATTCCGTTCAATCCCTGGCCCGGCACCAACTACCAGTGCTCGGACTGGGAGACGATCGAGAAGTTCGCCGACTACATCAACAATGCCGGCTATGCCTCGCCGATCCGCACGCCGCGCGGCCGCGACATCCTCGCCGCCTGCGGCCAGTTGAAGTCGGAATCGGAGCGCATGCGCAAGGTCGACCGGCTGGCGCTCGAGGCAATGATGATTGCGGGGCACGGCGAGGCGTGAGGCGTATCATCGCCTATCTCGTCCGCTTCGCCGTCATCCTGATCGGCTATGCGGTCGCCTCGCTGGCGGCCAGCGCCTTCCTCAATCTGCTCTTCCTCGGCTATTTCGCCTATGCGCCGGAGCCCGGGCATTCGACGATCGCACCCGCGCTTTATTTTTCGGTGCCTTTCGTGGCGCTGTTCGTCGCCTATTTCGGCTTCATGCCGGCGGCGATCGTCATCCTGATCGCCGAAGTGCTCGGCCGTCGCGACTGGCTGTTCTACGCGCTGGGCGGCGCCGTCATCGCCGTCGTCTTCCTCGGCTTCGCGCACAATATCGGCGATGCCGACTTCGATGTCACCGACAACAATGTCAGGCTCGCGCTAGTCGGCAGCGGCATGGTCGGCGGCATCTTCTACTGGCTCTCCGCCGGCCGCTGGGCCGGCACCTGGCGCCGCGAGCCATTGCTCGATCCTGAAGCCTGAGATCGGCGCAGGCTTACTTTGCCTGCGCCGTCAGGATCTTGAGCGCGAAGGCCGAGAACACGCCGCCGAACAGATAGTCGACAACGCGCGTGACGCGCGGGCTCGCCTTCATCGCAGCCGCGAATTTCTCCGCCGCCAGCACCATCGGCGCCGTCACCGGGATCGCCAGCACGATGAACATCACGCCGAGGAAGAACAGTTTTCCCGGCGCGTTCGGGTCATGCGCGGAGACGAATTGCGGCAGGAAGGTCATGAAGAACAGGATGATCTTCGGGTTGAGCAGGTTGACGCCGAGCCCGGCCGCCCAACTGCGGAACAGCGAGATCCGCGGCCCCTCCTTCTTCTCCGGCGAAAAGGCCGAGCCCTTCGTCACCGCCTGCCAGGCCAGGAAGACGAGATAGCCGGCGCCAAAGATCTTCAGCGCGAAAAAGGCCATCGGCGAAGCCACGATCAGCGCCGAGACGCCGACCACCACCAGCGTGGTATGGATCAGCGTGCCGCACAGCGCGCCGGCCATCGAGGCGAAGCCTGTGGCGCGGCCCTGGCTCAGCGTGCGCGACACGAACAGTGTCATGTCCGGTCCGGGCGTGATCGCCAGGATGACGGTTGCGATGGCGAACTGGATCAGCGTCGTGGTGTCGGGAATGAAGGACATGGCTCGCCCCTGCGGGATGGATCGCAGACCCTATAGCGCAGCCATGTCCGTTTCGCCAGCAACTGCCGGCGTGGCGGCGGCACAATCTCCCCCCTTGAGGGGGAGATGTCGCCAAAGGCGACAGAGGGGGTCGCCGCGCGTGAAGCGCCGGCATT
>NZ_RZSL01000069.1:0-17410 GCF_003997355.1 Mesorhizobium sp. M1E.F.Ca.ET.041.01.1.1
ATGGCGGATTTATCTTCAGTCTTGGTCATGGTGGCGTTCCTTCGCGGGAATCGGTGACGTGAACAATCACCAGCCTGCCATGACCGCCCTCTCGCAGCGAATTTGCAGAACTCTCAGCACACTACCCAAACACGGAAACCGAACCTGCGCTCTGAGACCGCTGCCGGTGGGCGCAGAACGTGCCCGCGTGGGATGGTTTGAATTGCGACCTGCATCAACCGCCCAACCCAACGGACCATCCGACGACGGTCAGACATCCTACCGGTTGGGAGTGGTTCGACGTGATGCGGCCTCGCAAAGGCTGGTGCAACCCGTCCAGTCATCGCACTCGTGCAGCGCACCCGCGATGACTGACGGCCGGTGCCGCTGTGGAATTTCGCGGAAACCGCGGGCTTTCAAGATGCGGCGCCACTGGAAGCGCATGCGTCGCTCTGGCGACCAGCTATCAGCCGAACTTTCTTGCGGAGGCGTCGCCGAAAAGTACCATCGTCGATGCATTACACGCCTCGCTGCGCGACGCCACGCGGCAGCGAAATGGAATACTGACAAGAAGGCCTCGTTGCGGCTTGGTGGCCCTGGCGACTGCCGACGCGAGCACGAACCGGCGCGAACTCGCAGTATCTCCGCTCAAGCGAGACGGCTGTGATGCCTCCCGCTTGCTGCCACCGTCGCCAGGATCCGGGCCCGACGATAGGCATCCGGGATGGACAAAGCCCATACGAACAACCCGAACGCATGTCGCCCGATGTACGACTGATCCGGTGTTGTCGTCGTGTAGCTGATCACCGAAAAGAAAAGCACGAAGAAAGCAAACGCCAGCCCGCGCTTTGCGTCGCGCACAGCGAAGTGACCCGCCCCGGGGAAGAGTATCGCCAGAGCAAGGACCAGATAGGGATTGATTGGCTTGTCCATCGACGACCTCAGGCGGCTTCGTAGACTGGAATAGTGGACTCGCCCGCAGCCAGCGCCTCGCTCAATGACTTCGCCTCCACGACCGCCTTGCTGACGAGGTCGGCTGAAATCGTCACAACGGCAAAGCGGATCTGCCGCAGGAATAGATGTGCCGCGCGCTCGCCCTGGGCGGCGTGACGGATCACCCGGGTGCCGCGCGGCGCAATGACGGCTTCCTTCACGCCCGGATCGGAAAAGAGGCTGCGGAACATCGTTGCGGCACGCTCGACCTGCCACGCAGTGGCGCGACCGTCGCCTCGCATCAATAGTGAAGTGTCCGTGTCCGGCGGCGCCATCCATTCAGGCAAGTCGTGAACGAGCGAATAATATTCAGCACCGGTCGGGCGGGCGAGCGCACCAATCGCTGGCCGGCTGCACTCGCGAAGTTCGCTTAGTGTCACTCTGAGCCACAGCTGCGGCAGTCGGCGCGTCACCATGGTGTCGGCAAGGAGCTCAAACCGGACCTGACGACCGTCCTCAAGGCGGCTTGTGAGAATAGGAAACTGGTCGGGAGCGAAGGTGATCCGAGCGTCTGGAAAAAGCGTCGACGCCTCGTCAAGAAGCCTCCTGCGCTGCGCGAGGATGGCACGATGGTCGCTGATCGCCCGCTTGCCCATCCAGGCACAGGCAGCGGCGACAAATGCGACAAGAGCGATTGTGGTGATCATTCGAGATCGCCTTGATGAGAACATAGCGGCGCAGAAGGCACGCCGCCACGTTACGGGTTCAATAACCGGCGGGCTTCGGCCAGGGCATGGTGAACTGGTCACCCCGACGCACGAACTGGTAGCGCCGGAAATGGAACCAGAGCGATGCCACGATGTAGAAGCACATCATCGCGCTGAGCTGCGTGCCATAGCCGAGGAAAACGGCGAAATAGGCAGCAGCGCATAGCGTCAGAAGCACAATCACCGGCAGCGGGTGGAGCGGATGCACGTAACCGCGCTTGATTGTGTCGAGCGGCCACTTGCGCCGGAACATGACCATGTTGAAGGTCATGAAGGTGTATCCGAGCAGGCCCGACAAGATCGAGAAGGTCACGACCTGGTCGAGCGGCGCGCCGAGCGCGAAGATGAGCGCGATGGGAACCAGGAATACGATCGACCGGTACGGCGTGCGGTAGACCGGGTGCACCGCGCCGAACCAGCTCGGCAGGTAGCGGTCGCGGCCCATCGAGAACCAGGCACGCGAAGCGTCGTTGATGCATCCGTTCGCAGAAGCGAGTGTCGAAAACATCGTACCGACGAAGAGCAGCACCATCAGGCCGGTGTTGCCCGTGACGCGCGCGGCGTCGAAGAGCGGCGTTCCGGCTTGACCGAGATATTCCCAAGGCAGGAGACCTGAGCAGACATACCAGGTCATGGTCGCGGCAATCAGCAGCGTCATGATGCCGGCCATAGTGCCGTAGGGCAGCGAACGCGCTGGCGATCGGACTTCTTCAGCCGCCTGGCAGGTTCCCTCGATGCCGAGATAGTACCACAAGCCGAAGTGCAGGGCCGCGACGATGCCGATCCAGCCATAGGGAAGCGGAGAGGTCGTGATCGCCGAAAAGTCCATCGGCACGGCGGAGGCACCGAGTTGCACCGAGACGAACAGGGCAATGATTGCCAGGAAGGCAATGGCCGTGATGACCAGATTGAAGGTCAGTGTAGCCAAAACGCCGCGGAAATTGAGCCACGCCAGGAACATGATGGAAAGGATGATGAACGGCTTCTGGTTGAGGCCGGTATGGCCCATCATCCCAGCGACCGTGTCAAGCAGATAGCCGACCGTAATCGCGTTGGCCGCCTCGAGCATGGTGTAGGCCATGACAAGGAACAGGCCGACATTGAACGCCATCAACGGCCCGACGATATGCTTGGCCTGAGCGTACTGGCCACCGGCGGCAGCAATGGTCGACGTCACTTCGGAGTCGATCATCGCCACGCAGGTGTAGAGCAGGCCAGCCACCCAGCAGGCGGCGAGCCCGGCGATCATGCCGCCTTTGCCGACAGAGAAGTTCCAGCCCATATATTCGCCGACGAGCACGATGCCGACGCCGAGCGCCCAGATATGGGCGGGGCCAAGAACGCGCAGGAGTTGAAGCCGCTCGGCTGCGGGTGCGGTTATAGTCACGTTTGCCATTTCCGTCCCCTCAGATCTGGTGGCGTTCGGCCGTCACCTCGATCTCGCCTTCGCGTGATGAGGTCAGCAACTCGTTGTCGTAGGTGGTGTCGATGCGAATGAGATTCATGAGCATCAGCGCACCGAACATGGCTGAGAGGGCCCAGGCCACGTACTCAAGAATGTTCCAGATATCCATGGTCGCCTTCCTATCGCCGCTTTGGATCGAAGCGTTCTTCGATCACTTCGCGGTATTCCCTGTCCGAAAGCCGCACGACCAAGACAAAATAGCCAATCACCAGCACCGCCATGACGAGCAGCGGGGCCCAACTGAAACTGTAATCGAAGCGGGCGGTGATGATGTCGTTCGCCGCAGCCGGGTCGGTAATTCCGATCGCTGCCCATTGCTTGGCCTCGGTCGCATTCTGACCGAGCGCTTCCCAGGTCGGATTGGCGATCGGGTTAGGCGTTTTGGCGGCGCCGGCAAAGCCCAGGTAAAGGGGCAAATAGAGGGCGCCCACCGTCAGCACGAGCAGGGTAATGACGTCGAAGACCTGACCGGCGAGGCCCTGTTTGGGAGGTTGATATGCCATTGCCAGCTCCTTAGCGCCTGCGCATCTCGTCGAGATGCTTGATGTCAAGGCCGTAGATGAAATGCTTGTCTTCCTCATAATGGCGCAGCATGGCGACAATGGCCGCCGTGTTGAACGCCAACACCAGTCCGCATGCGACCGACAGGATGATGCGCATGGCAGGGATCGAGATGTACGGCCAGACGCTGAACAGCGCGAAAAGAAGTGTGCCCCACAGCACGATGACGAAGGCCAACAGGCCTGCGCGATCGCGAGTGTGCATTTTGTCGATGCGCTGGTTGAGGCTGAGTTCGCCAGTTCGACTACTGATTGTTGCTTCCATTTGTTCTCCTCCAGGCGGCCATTTTCGGCTTCATTGCGCTTTTGCGGTAGGGAAAATTAATTTCCCAACAGGAATATCCGGCAAAGTTAATTTCCTGTCAAGTGACGCGGTGCAGATAGTGGATGGCGTCGGTAAGGCAGAGATGCTCCTGAACAGATTTGAACCCGGACATAGATTTGCCTTCGCGCGCCACGCGTTCACCATCGCCTCGACAGGTTTGGGGCCACGCCTTTTCGGTTGCGCGGAGCGGCCGTCGAAAGCTGCAAAGCCGCCTTGATCCCAGCGGAATTGCGCTCGGCGATCAGAGCTTCCGGCGCTGATCCATCAACGGTTGAACGCGAGAGCGTTTCACCGTTTCATGGAAACGGCGAACCGCTCTATCTCTTTGTTCTTACGCAATTCCGGACGGAAAACCGCTACACACTTTTCCTGGATTGCTCCAGGTCGGTCATGCCGGCCTGCTCAGCAAGAAGGCAATTCCGACTTCACGGGCGAACACCTCTGCTCCGGCAAGGGTCACTCGTAGATCGGAAATCGGCCGACCAAATCCTGCACTTCCTCGCGCACAGCCGCCTCGATAGCTGCATTGCCGCTCTCGCCTTTGGCGGCCAACCCATCAATGACGCACATCGTCAGACGGCCGACTTGACGGAACTCGTCGGCGAGGAAACCGCGCGTCGTACACGCCGGCGTGCCGAGCCGAACCCCGGATGTGATGGTCGGTCCTTGCGGATCGAAGGGGATGCCGTTCTTGTTGCAGGTGATGTGGGCGCGGCCAAGCGCGGTCTCCACTGCCTTGCCAGTCAGATCCTTGCGCCGCAGGTCGACCAGCATCAAATGCGTATCGGTGCCGCCTGAGACGATGTCGACACCGCCATTGGCAAGTGTCTCTGCAAGGATTTTGGCGTTGGCGACGACGTTTGACGCATAGGCCTTGAATTCCGGCGCCAGCGCCTCGCCGAAGGCGACTGCCTTGGCAGCAATGACGTGCATCAACGGCCCGCCCTGCAGACCAGGAAACACCGCCGAGTTGATCTTCTTCCCGATCTCCTCGTCGTTGGAGAGCACCATGCCGCCACGAGGGCCGCGCAGGGTTTTGTGTGTGGTCGTGGTCACCACGTGGGCGTGTTCGAGGGGATTGGGGTGGACGCCGCCGGCCACCAGGCCGGCGAAATGCGCCATGTCCACGAACAGCTTGGCCCCAACTTCGTCGGCGATCTCACGAAACGCTTTGAAAGCGATAATGCGGGGATAGGCCGACCCGCCGGCAAGAATCACCTTGGGTTGGTTCTTGCGCGCCAGGTCGCGCACCTCATCGAGGTCGATGCGATGGGTGTCTGGCCGCACCCCGTAGGAAACGACGTTGAACCACTTGCCGGACTGGTTGACCGGCGCGCCGTGCGTGAGATGCCCGCCGGCGGAGAGGTTAAGACCCAGAAAGGTGTCGCCGGGCTGCATCAGCGCCATGAAGACCGACTGGTTGGCCTGACTGCCGGAGTTCGGCTGTACGTTTGCAAACGAGCAGCCAAACAGCGCCTTGGCGCGCTCGCGCGCCAGATCCTCGACTTCGTCGACGAACTGGCAGCCGCCATAGTACCGGCGGCCGGGATAACCCTCGGCATATTTGTTGGTCAGCACCGAACCCTGTGCCTCGAGCACCGCCCTGGAGACGATGTTTTCGGAAGCGATCAACTCGATCTCGTTGCGCTGGCGAGAGAGCTCCCGCTGCATGGCGTCGCTGACGGCATGGTCCGCAACAGCTACTCCTGCGCTGAAGAAACGACTTGCGGCGCCGGTGTCAGGTTTGGTCGAGATGTTCATGAAGCTCCTCCCTTGCGGCGCGACGCCAAGATCGTCATCACCCGGTCCAGCCTAGACCGGTTGAAATGCAATTGATTGAAAGCAGCAGCGCGTTGACCGCACGCTTGGGCTTGGCCGTCGTGCCGTCCTGCGCGCGAACTTCGCGCAAAAGCTGCACCTGCAACCGATGTATGCCGTCCAGCTGCGGCCTGATTCGGTCGAAGTGCTGCTTGAAGGCCGGAAAGCGCTGCGAAACCTTTAGGCCGCCATTGATCTCGGCAATGGTCTTGCGGGTCAAAGCATATTCGGCGGCGATCTTGCGGTATATCCGTTCGCCCACCTCGTGGTCCTGCACCAGCCCAGCGTAGAGCCGGCCGATCTCCATGTCGGTTTGGTAAAGTCCCTTATCGACCTCGTCGACGATAAGGCGGAAAAAGCGCGAGCGCTCGAACATCTGCCGGAGCAATTCCAACCCGGCGTTGCCGCGAACAGTGAGGAACGAGTTGAGCGCGCTGCCGATGCCGTACCAATTGGTCAGCAGATGCCGGTTCTGGCTCCAGGCAAAAACCCAGGGAATGGCGCGCAGATCGGAAATGTCGCGCGCGCCGAAGCGGCGGGCCGGACGCGAACCGATCTTCAGCAGCGACAGCTCTTCCACCGGGCTCGCCTGGTTGAAATAGTCGATGAAGCCCGGCTCGTTGATGAGGCCCGAATAGGACGCCTGCGACATGCCGGTCAAAGCCTCCAGCGCCTCACTGAACTCAGGGATGTCCCTTAACTCAGGCTCATTGTGTGATTTGACGGTATGGGCGAAGACGCTCGCAGCAAGGATCTCGAGCTGATAGAGTCCCGTACCGCGATTTGCGAATTTCGATGACACGACTTCGCCCTGCTCGGTCACGCGCATCGCCCCGCCAACTGTGCCGGCAGGCTGAGCAGCGATCGCTCGACCTGTCGGCGCACCGCCTCGACTGACAGAGCCGCCGCGGCCGTGGAAGAAGCTGATGGCGATCTTGCGCTTCTGGCTGAGGGCGTGGATTCGTCTTTGCGTCTTATTCAATTCCCAATTCGAAGCAAGGAAACCACCGTCCTTGTTGGAGTCGGAGTATCCCAGCATGACTTCCTGCCGGTTGTCGAAGTCGCGCACGGAACGGCGCACGATCGAGACTGAAAGAAGCTGATCCAGAACATCAGGCGCGGCGCGCAGGTCGCCGATAGTCTCGAAAAGCGGCACGACGCGCAGTGCGATCGCACCGCTGCCGTCGAGCGCGGTGGCCATACCGGAATATTGGGCGAGCAGATAAACTGCCAGCAGGTCCTCGGAAGAACGAGTCATGCTCAAGATGAAGGCGCCAATCGCACCGCCGTTCGGCCCTGAGGAGGCTTCGCGGATGACGTCGAATAGGTCGAGAAGTTCCCGCGCCTCCTCGGAGAGCGATTGCCGATCGATCCTAAGCTGTTCGCCGGCGCTGAGTGCCGAACGAATGCGCTGGGCCCATTGCGGCGTATCGAGCGCCGGTGCTTTGTCCGCATCCATGTGCTTGAAAAGCTCGGACAGCACCAGATTGACGACCGTCGAGTTCTGGCGAATGTCCAATGCGACCGTACGAAAGCCGAAGGTCTCGACCTGCTGGCGCAAAGGGCGAACGAAGCGCCGCGCAACGTGGTTGCCGCCCACTTTGGCAAGGACCGTTTCGAGGTGCCGCAGGTCGGTCTTGAACAACTCTGACCGGGCATACGGCTTGGCCGCCGTCTCGCCGAGCATAGCCCGCAGGCGATCCAGCATCGCGGCCGCGAACTGCCGCAGCGGCTCTCCCGGATTGCGCGCCACGATCTCCCGAGCCGCGCCGGATCGATGCAGCGCGTGGCCGAGCGCCTTGTTGAAGTCTTCCGGAATGTCGACGACATTCGCGCTGACGCTGAGCACGGCGACCAACCGGCGAACCTGCTGGATGTACCAATTGATGGCTGCCTGGCGGCATTCCGTGAGCGCCTGAGCGGTGGTCTTGGCCGTGACATTTGGATTGCCGTCGCGATCTCCACCGATCCACGACGCGTAGCGCATGAAGGACGGCACCTTGAGATCGTATTTCGGGTAGTGACGGGCGAACGCCTCCTCGATGGCATCATAGATCTTCGGCGTCGCCTCGAAGATCACCTCCCGGAAGAAATGCAGCCCCCATGCAATCTCGCTTTCGACCGAGGGTCGTTCAAGTCGCAACTCCCCCGACATCCACAATAGCTCGATCTCGCTCCTGAGATCGTCGATCAGCTGCTCGCGCTCGCGCGGCGCCCAACGCTGCTGCTCGAGTTCGGTGAGCTTACGGTAGATGCGCCGATGAATTTCGAGAACAGTGACGCGCTTGGCCTCGGTCGGGTGGGCGGTCATGGTTGGCCCGACATTCAGCCTATCGAGGGCACCCTGCAGTTCTTCGGCCGGATAGCCGGCCGCGGCGATCTCGCCCACGACATTGGCGAAGGAGCCAATCACCTCATCCGCGCCACCCATCTGCTCGAGCTCGCGACGTGAACGCATCGCGAGCAATTCGTTGGCGATAGCGACGAGCTGGAACCATATCCCGGTCGCCTGGAGAGCAGGGATGCGCTGAGCATCGGCGAGAGTGTCGAGACTAACACGCCCGGCCGGAACGCCGGCTATCCCAGGTTCACGTTCGCTGACGACAGAGGTCAGCAGCCTGAACAGAAGGCTTCTGACGTCCTCGTGACAGCTGAGCAGTCTGCTGTCGTCCAAAGCGGCACCCATTCGTCTAGGCGTTATCCCGGACGGCCGACCTGAGCAGGCGCCTCGGGAAACTAAGAAAGCCATTTGGAAGCAGACAGGTTTTTTTGCTCCTTGAAAACGCCCGGACGGGTAGATTTGCCATTCGATTGGGTAGGTCGATGCCCAGTCCAGATGGTGGTCGGCAAGGGTGTCCAGGACTACCCGGCCAGGCAGAAATCACAATCCTATCCAATCGTTGGTCCAGTGCGTCTCGCCCGCAAAGCGCTACTTGCCTAATATGCAAAAATGTTGCACCTTGGTAAAAATTGCTGGCCTTCGGAATAACGCTTGTTGTCCGGCGCTATCATGCGGAACGAAAGGATATGGACGTGCAGCAAGTGCTTCCTGGTCTCTTCGAAGGGCATGCTCCAATCACCCTTCAGAACGCTTTCCATGATGCGCTTGAAGCTCTCGAAGAATGGAGGGAGAGCGACGACGAGCCTTTCGTCCAGATTCACGGCGTTCCTGTACAGATCAGCAGAATTTTCGTCAGAATGGGCGACTGTACCGACCTGCTGCCGCTCAGAACGCAAGGCGTTCTTGGCGCGATCGTTGGTATGAGCGTGGTTCGCGCTGCGGACCGCATACTTTACGCTGAAGCCGCGAGGCTTGTGATACCCTTGTGCGCTCCGGCGACTCGACTGTGCCGTCGCCCTTCCGAGCACGTTTAATGCATGTCGCCCAAAAGTGCGCAGCGGTTTTGGGGGAACGACATGCATCAAAACAAAGACTTAAAGCGCGTCGCCTGGCTCCGCTTCAGCGCGACGCGCTTTAGATATTCAGGATACCTCTTCGCCTAAGGCAGGAAATTTATCCGGCCGGCCTCGAATTGGCAGGCCGCTAGCCGATGCCGGCGACAACTTTCTTGAGCTCAAAGACGGTCGCGATTTCTTTCACCGGCATAGAGCGCCACCGCCATCGCTCGATTGCGAACGTCCAGTTTTTCGTACAGATTTTTGAGGTGATATTTGACGGTATTCTCAGAAATTCCGGTGCGGGCTGCGATCTGAATGTTGGTCCAGCCATCGGCCAGCACCGACAGCAACTCTCTCTCGCGTGTCGTCAGCCGCGAAAGCGGCGTGTCGTTGATTTTCGAGACATCTACATAGGGGATACAAATCCGGCCTTGCGCGACCGCGGTCAGTGTGTCGAATAGGACCGCCGGGTCGTCGAACTGATAGCAGAACCCTTGGGCGCCGAGGCGCACGCACTGCCTGAGAATGGCTACGTCGTGGTCATTGGAAAAGATCACGATGCGCGCACAAAGGTTGCGCTGCTGCATTTCCGTAAGCAAGCTGGCGCCGTTCATGTCGGACAGTTTCCAGCCGACCACGGCAAGATCGAATTGAGCGGTCGCGGCTGATGCCGCCTGGAGAAAGGCTTCGCCGGTCTGCACATTGCCGACAAGATCAAAGCGACGATCCCGCGAGATCATGTCGGTCAGTGCAGCAACCACAAGCGGGTTGCGCTCCGCGATCAAGACTCTGAACCTTGTCTCTCCGCCCATCGATATCACTTGATCCCAATGCCCAGAACCGACCGTGGCGGCACGCAGGCGCACACCTTGGGTTCCAGCACCTTCTCCCCTGCTCTCTTCCACGATTGATCGGTGACTCCGACCTGCTTCGGGTCCCAGCGTTACCGGTCTCGTTGAATAGCGCATTCTAAATTCATACCATGAATTTTATTTTCCTTCTAGTACAATTTTTCGCCACAACCCCAGACCGGATGGTGATCGATATTTTTCTTGGCATGAATTTTTTTGCACATGAGTTGACCAGGGTTGGGAACCCTTTCGGATCGCAGTTGATATCGCCCGTGCGATCAACGAACGCGATGCCATGAAGCGACGAGCCGCCCTGCGAGTCGTCAAGTGAACAAATCGAGCAAGAACAAAACGTGGCCGACGCCGACTCTCTGGGCTCATAATGGGCCCAAAACGTTTTGGGCTGAGGTCACTTTTTATCAATAGAATCAACGGTTATGGTGGGCCCGGAGGGTCATTGTTTTCGACAGAAAATCAATACGTTAGCGGGTGATTCGCCAACCCATTTCCTTCGTATTCTCTCGTATTGTCCGGCGAACCTAAGGACCAGGAGGAGGACTAGTTTTCAATGCAAGCGGTATCTCTGTCTTAATCCCACAAAAAGGGTCGATGAATGCATGTTGACCAAGGGTACGAGCGCTGGTTGGGGGCCGAAGAACGAACCCGCTGCGCGGGATGGGCGCGTGGGGAGAGGGTAGAGATCACGAGCCAGACGCCGCGCCCGCATCACCCCAGCCAGGTTGGCCGTAAGCCGTGACGGCCACCCATCCTGACATGAATGCGCGAACCTTCGTGTTACGGCATGGTGGTTTCTGCGACACCCGGTCTTGCCTGCCATGAAGTGAAGAGGAGAGTTCACCACGTCCAGGATCAGCCGCCGCGCCTTGCTCTTTCACTCCAGCAGCGCCGTTGTCGCCTCGACCGTTGCGGCAGCGGCTCTCAACACAAAACCGCCGCGCCGAGATCGAGAACCGTCCAGCGAACTGCGTGCGCTGATTGAGGCGCACAAGACGAAATACGTGGTGTTTGGCAAGGCCATCCATGAAATGGGCGGAAGCAGCCGCGACTACGACAGAGCCAGCCGAGCAGAGGAAAAGGCGCTGCTGGCCATCTGCGCCTACCCTGCGGTCAGGGAGGGCGATCGCTGGGCCAAGGCCCGATATCTATTGGAGATCGAGGCGCGCGGCGAACTCGACCTGCCAGAGCATATGCAGGCTCTTCTCCGCTCAACAATGTGGAAGGGATGAGACTGACCGCGGTGCAGCCGGTCAGCCTCCATCAGATTGCCCGAAGCTCGCCGGCTGACGTCTTTCCAGAACGGGGTGGAAAGCTGACCTTTGCATCCGCAGAGCCGACCGCCTTGCGCCAGCTGTCCTTGGCGACATCAGGCGGAGCTCATTGAAGCTCCGCAAGCTAACGTTTCGGTTTCTGCGGGTCCTTGGTTAGCGCCAAGGGTAGCGCTGTAAACCTACTCTGCCGCTAATTTGACACCTGACCGTTTAGCGAGCAGAGCTGCAACATCATCAACGGCCTGCGCGGTCCGTTTCAGGATCGGTTCAGACCGAAGCACGCCTTCGCTGAGGTCCTTGTCGGTAGCGTATACGGCGGTAGGGAGCGTCAAGGCTTCGAAGAATCCGAAGAGCGGCCTGAGCTGGTGCTCGACGATCAGCGCATGGCGCTCGCCGCCGCCGGTCGCCGTCAGGAGCACAGGCTTACCCTTCAGCGCCGCCGGATCGATGAGGTCGAAGAAGTGCTTGAAAAGCCCGGTATAGCTGCCCTTGTAGGTCGGCGAGCCGACGACGAGCACGTCTGCCGCGATCACCTGTGCGAGGATCGCCTGCGCACTTGGGGCGAGATCTCGCGCCCATCTGGCGGTGCCTAGCGAGGGGCCGACATCGTCGATGTCATAGGTCCGCGAAGATAGGCCATGGCGGTTGGCCACATCCTGGACGATGAGATCGACGAACGCGCGTGTCTTCGACGGGCGGGTGATGTTGCCGGAAAAGCCGACGATTGCTGGATTGGACATGAAGCGGACTCCGGGTGGCTCCAGAATTTGAGACTTAGGCGGCCCGAGTGGGCCGCCATCGGCGGGTCACACGGGCGCCTGGCCCGCGGCGGATCGTTCAGCTCCAGGCGTGCAGCGGCGGCTTCTCGCCGTTGAGGAAATACTTGCCGAGGATTGCGTATTTCCAGCGCACCGGATCGTGCAGCGTATGGGTGCGGGCATTGCGCCAGTGCCGGTCGAGATTGTGCTCGGCCAAGGTCGAGCGTGTGCCCGCCAGTTCGAACAGCTTGTTGGTCGCGGCAATCGCAATCTCCGTCGACAGGATCTTTGCCTCGGCCGTGATCACTTGGGCATGCGCCACGGTCTCGGCGGTGGGCTCGGCCACCGCGCGGTCGATGGCGAGGCCGGCCTTTTCTAGCAGCGCCTGCGCGGCATGAAGCCTAAGCGTCAGATCGCCGATGGCCTGGATCGTGTAGGGATCGTCCCAGGCATTGTCGACGCCGCTGTCGATCCAGGCGCGGCTCTTCGTCCGGACGAAGTGCACCGTCTCGTCAATCGCGGCCTGTGCGATACCGGTGTCCACCGCCACCTGGATGATCTGGAAGATCGCGCCGTCGGCGGTCGGCTTGTCGTAACCCTTGTAGCCCGGCACCAGATGGGTCTTCGGCACCTTGACGTTGTCGATGATGACGGTGCCCGACAGCGTCGTGCGCTGGCCGAAGCTCGACCAGTCGTCGATCACGGTGAGGCCAGGCGCGGCACGATCGGCGATCGCGTACCAGGCGCGGCCCTCGTCGTCGAGCGCAACGATCGGCACCAGATGGGCCAGCAGCGCGCCGGACGAATAGAATTTTTGGCCGTTGACGATGACATGATCGCCGGCGTCGGTGAACTTGGTCTCGAAATCAGCCGCGCGCTTAGAGCCGAATTCCGAGAAGGCGTTGCCGAACCGCGTGCCTTTCAGCACTTCGGCGAATAGAAGCGCCTGCTGGTCCTTGTCGGAGACGGTGCGGATTGCCGCGACGACGCCGAGATGATTCTGGGCGATCTGGCCGATCGAGGAATCGGCCGCCGAGATGATTTCGATCACCTTGGCTAAAGTCGCGTAGGACACTTCCGGGCCGTCGAAAGCGTTCGGCACGTTGATCGACCACAGACCGCTTTGCGAGAATTGATCGAGCTCGGCTACAGGCCAGATCCGCTCGCGATCGCGCTTGGAAGAGTCCTTGACGAATTCGGCGGCGAGCCGGCGTGCGATCGCAATCGCTTCGGCATCGTCCTTGACGATATGCGCCGGAGCGGTCGGCCTTGGCACCGGCGGCACGGCGGCCACGGCCTTGTCTGTCTTTACGTTAGAGACGGTCATTTCATGGCTCCTTCGGAGTTGTTAGGCGACGGCATGAAGGTGAGCAGCGTGCGAAGCCTGCTGTCCGAGATAGAAAGCTCGAACGTCCTCGCGCTGGCGAAGCTCCGCAGCCGGTCCGGACAGCACGGAAACGCCGTTCTCGAGCACGGTGGCGTGGTCGGCATATTTCAGCGCGACCGCCGAGTTCTGCTCGGCAACCAGGATCGACAGCCCGGTCTCACGATTGAGCTTCTTCAACGCCAGGAAGATGTCCTGCACGACCAGCGGAGCGAGGCCCATCGAAGGCTCGTCGAGGACAAGCAGGCGGGGACGCGACATCAGCGCCCGGCCGATCGCGGTCATCTGCTGCTCGCCGCCTGAGGTCAGACCGGCAAGCGTTTTGCGCTTTTCGGCGAGCCGCGGGAAGAATTCGTAGATCCGCTCAAGGTCCTGGTTGATCTCGGCGCGCCGGCCGCTGCGGCCGATGCCGCCGGAAACCAGATTCTCCTCGACGGTTAGACTCTTGAAGCAGTGGCGGCCCTCCAGCACCTGGACGAGCCCGGCGCGTACGAGGTCGCCCGGCCTCCGGCGGGTGACGTCGCCGCCATCGAACAGGATCGTGCCGGCATTGATCTGGCCGCGTTCGGCCGGAAGCAGGTTGGAGACCGCCTTCAGCGTCGTGCTCTTGCCGGCGCCGTTGGCGCCGAGCAGCGCCAGGATCTCGCCTCGCCTCAGCTCGAAGCTGACGCCGTGCAGCGCGGTGATGGCGTGGTTGTAGGTGGCATGGACATTGTCCACGACAAGAATGACGTCATTGGCCGGCATCGCGTCTTTCCCGCTTCTCGCAAACGAAGTGAGGCGGGCGCCGAAGCATGATCGGCGCCCGGTCGGTGGGTTAGTTGGTCGCTAGTGCATCAGCATCGGCGGCGGTGCGCAGCTTGATGCCCTTCTCGGCGGCATAGGCCTCGGCCGACTTTTCGATGATCGGCCTCAGCAGTGCCCAGTCGGGCGCGATCCAGTCGGACACGACATTCCACTTCTTGCCGTCCCACTGCTGGAAGGTCACGTAGCCTTCGCCCTCGTGGTTGTCCCAGCTGACATTGATGGAATGGAACAGGTCCTTGGCGCCGAGCGCTTCGACCTTGGCCGGGTCGAGCTTGAGATGCTCGAAGCCCCAACGAACCTCGTCGCCCGTCAGCGTGCGGTGGCCGAACTTCTCCTGCGCGATGCGGATGGCCTCGACGTTGAGGATGCCGTTGACAATGCCGAGATTGTGGTAGACCGAGCCGATGCGCGACTTGTCCTCGAGATTGCCCTTGCCGGCGCCGTAGACGGTCTTCACGATCTCTTGCACCACCGGATAGGTGTTACCCGACGCCTGCGTGGTGATGGCTGTGTAACCCTTGGCGGCATCGCCGGCCGGGATGACGTCCTCTTCCGAGTTCGACCAGACATTGCCGATGATATGGTCGACCGGATAGCCTACCTTCACCGCCGTCTTCAACGCCACCGGATTCATGACGCCCCAGCCGCGCAGCACGACGAAGTCCGGCTTGGCGCGGCGGATCGTCAGCCATTGCGACTGCTGCTCGTTGCCGGGATGCGGCACCTCGATCTGCTGCACGGTGAAGCCGTATTTCTGCGCCAGCAGCTCATAGATCGGGATCGTCTCCTTGCCGTAGGGCGAGCCGTGATAGAGCACGACGATCTTCTTGCCCTTCAGTCTGTCGATGCCGCCTTCCTTGGCGGCGATGTAGTTCACGATGCCGGAGGTCTCGCTGTAGGGGTTGAGCAGCAGCGGGAAGACATAGGGGAAGACCCGACCGTCGGTGGAGTCGGTGCGGCCGTGATTGACCGTGATCAGCGGCACCTTGTCGGCGGTGATGCGGTCGATCATGGCGTAGGCGATGCCGACCGAAAGCGGATTCCAGGCGGCAGCGCCGGCATGGCTCTTCTGGCGCTCGTAGCATTCGACGCCGCGTTCGACCTCATACTGGGTCTCGCACTCGTCCCAGGTCAGCTTGACGCCGTTGACACCGCCGTCGCGGATGTTGATGAGGTTGAGGTAGTCGATGAAGCCGCCGAAGAAGCCGGTGCCGCCGGCCGCGTAAGGCCCGACGCGATAGCTTTGCAGCGGGAAATATTGCTCGTCCGCGTGGGCCGCCGGCAAGGCCACCGACACGGCCAGCGCCGCCGAAATGGCGACCGCCTTGACTGTGCTAAGGAAGGTCATGGTTCGAGGTGCTCCAGTATGGGCTTTGAATTGCCCTGGTTCATTTTCCGAATGTCTGCAGTGGTTTGCGGCCTATGGCCCAAACCGGCTCAGCTCGATTGCCAGGCGAGCAGGAGCCGTCTCCGGACCCTGTCCCACAGGGCGACCAGCCCGTCCGGTTCCAGGATCAGAAAGAGGATGATGAGGGCGCCGAGTACGATGCGCTGGCTCATGTCGAGCACGCCGGAATCGAACACGTCGCCCAGCAGGAAATTGCCGAGGCGCGACAGCGCCAGCGGAAAGACGACGATGAGCGCGGCACCCAGAAAGGCGCCTCGGATCGAGGCGAGCCCGCCGATGATGATGATGAACAGGATCTGGAACGAGCGGTCGAGATCGAAACCGGCCGGCTCGACGGTCCTGAGATAGGCGAAGGCCCAGATGACGCCGGCGACGCCGATGATAAAGGACGAGATGGCAAAGGCGAGCAGCTTCGTCTTCAGCACCGGAATGCCGATAATGCGGGCCGCCGTCTCGTTGTCTCGGATGGCAATGAAGTTGCGTCCGGTCTGCGAGGAGACCAGCCGATGGGCTAGAAATGTCAGGATGACGACGACCGTCAGCGCGAACAGGTAGCGACCCACGGCGCCATCGAACTCGAAGCCCGCGATGAAAAGCTTCGGCGCGTCGATGACGCCCGACGCCGAGTCGTTGGGGAACCAGCTGAACTTGGTCAGCGCCCACTGTACGAAGAACTGCGCCGCGAGCGTCGAGACCGCCAGATAGAAGCCGCGCAGCCGCAGGCTGGGCAGGCCGAAGACGATGCCGATCGCGGCCGCAACGAGACCGGCGAGGATGATGCTGGCGATCAGCGGCAGACCCTCAACGCGGAGGTTGAAATTATAGGCGGCAAAGGCGCCCGCTGCCATGAAGGCGGCGCTGCCCAGCGACACCTGTCCGGCATAGCCGGTGAGGATGTTCAGCCCGACGCCCGCCAGGCTGAGCGCCAGGAAGGGCAGCAGGATCGCCTCGAACAGATACGAGCCGCCGACGAGCGGCACGACCGTATAGGCGACGGCGACGACGATCAGCGGCACCAGCCATTTCGGCAGGACTGCGCCCTTAGACAATTCGACTGCTGACAATTCGGTTGCGATCGCGCTCATCGTCAGACCCTTTCGACAAGCTTCTGGCCGAACAGGCCGGATGGGCGGATGAGCAGGAAGACGAGCGCGACGACATAGGCGAACCAGCTCTCGATGCCGCCGCCGAAATAGTCGCCGATATAGACCTCGGCGAGTTTCTCGCTGGCGCCGATCAAAAGCCCGCCGACAATCGTGCCGAGGATGGAATCGAAGCCGCCGAGCACCAGCACCGGAAGCGCCTTCAGCACCACCAGCGACAGCGAGAACTGGACGCCGAGCCGCGCGCCCCAGAGCAGTCCGGCCACCAGCGCGACGAGGCCGGCCGCGGCCCACACGCTCGCCCAGATCAGCGGCAGCCTGAGGCCGACGGCGAGCGCCGCGAACTGGTCGTCGGCGACGGCGCGGAAGCTGAGCCCGATACGAGTGTAGCGGAAGAACAGCGACAGCAGCAGCACCATGCCGGCCGCCACCGCGGCGGCGAAGATGTCGAACTGGCTGATCAGCACGCCACCGACTTCCAGCGGTACGTCCTCGATGCCGAGCTCGAGGCCATGCACCTGCGTGCCCCAGATGAGCTGAGCGGCGCCCTCGATGATGTAGGAC
>NZ_RZSL01000006.1:0-47596 GCF_003997355.1 Mesorhizobium sp. M1E.F.Ca.ET.041.01.1.1
CACCGCGCCGCAGAGTTGCCGGTCTGGCTGCACAGATACAATTGGCACCGTCCCCACGGGAGCCTAAAGTCCAAAACACCTATCAGTCGCCTCGCTCTAACCGAGGACAACCTGTTGAGGCTCCACAACTAGCTCGTCAGCGACGACACACCCGCTCGAGCACCCATAGACTATGATCACCGGCGCGGACTGGAAGAATACGGCTGCATCGCCCGAGCCGGCGGAACAGAAGATCTCGGCATCCAGTCAACGCTCGATACAAAGCGCGCGATCGAATGGCCCGAGCACAAGGGGATCAAAAAGCTTCTCAGACAATTGAGGACCCTTCGGACCCCAAAAGGGCTATAGCCTGATTTTGGGTTCGCACGCCTAGCTTCTTCTTGGCATTGTCCAAATGAAAAGCGATCGTGCGTGGCTTGATACCCAAGATGCGGCCGGTCACCCAGGCTGAATTACCCCGCGCTGCCCACCTCAGGCACTCATATTCGCGGGATGTCAGCGAAACCCCATCCACTGTTCGATCGCTCGGCAATTTGCGGCGAACGCAACGATGAAAGCAGGCCGCCATCAGTTGAAGAGCTTGTTCGTACCGCTCAGCGACCCGAAGAAATACTGGACGAGGCTCATCGGCGGCAAAAGTAACCGCAGCGATGCGGCCGCGGAGATCGACAATTGGGATCGTCAAACCGCAGCAGATGCTGAATTGAGCCGCCTCATCGAATAGCTGCTGTTGAGCCGGCGACATTTTATCGCCTCCCAAATTCGATCCCCAGTGAAACGGGCAGCCGCCATTTCGAGCACGCAAGACCACAGGATCGAGTTTCTCATACTGATTTTCCAGATACTGTCTGGTCCAGCGGGGTGGATAGTTTGAAATTAACCTCGGTTTGCCGGAAGGCCGTGCTGGCAAGGAGAGGTAGGCAAAGAAGATTAGGTCAAGTCGTCCGGCCGCCTCAGCCATGGCATCCCGGAAATCTGCCTCATCGATACTCTGTGACAGTCTTTCAAGGAATGTCTCGAAAACAAGTGGCATGTGCCTCGTCATCGTCGCGCTCGATTCTTCCTCTTTCTGCACGCCTTCCGGCTGCGTCGTGTATGTCCCGACAAACGTGATTGAATTCGCGGGCGTCGCTGGGCTGACCGGGCTCCAGAATGCTGCCACACTTTCGATCTTCGTCGGTCATCCCAATCATGCTGGGCTCACCCGATGGGCGTCTGGCAGACGCCTCATGATCTCAACAGCTCAATCAGAGAATCTCCATGCATTAAATCATGACCGCCCCTGCACCGACCAAATCAGGAGAAATCATCCTGCGCTGACCAAAAGCCATCATTGACCCCAGCTTTTGCAGGAATTTGGGTCGGCATTAGCATAACAATTCGGATAGCCGCTCATCCCCCACCCGGGGCGCCGTGATCCGCAAAGAAGTGTTGCGATGCTTTCTTTTCTTTGATAGGCAAATCGTCTCAACAATATTAAAATGCCTTTCCTTGTGAACGGGGTGGCGTGTGAGTATCGTCCTTCTATATACCTGACGTGATAAAATTCACCGCAATGATTATGGCCCGCTGCAATGATGTAAAGGGCACGTCTAAGCTCAATCTGCATCGGAACGTGCAGATGACCTTTACCAGACCCTCGATCCCGCACGGGCCATAATGATACTGATTACGTGGGTCAAAAAGGGCGCCCTGCCGGCGGGGAGGTACACCCGCAGGGCGCGCCGCACAGAGGTCCTGGTCGTTGGGCAACAGGACAGCGGCGGCAGAACTGATTCGGTTACAAATCGTGACTGAAATAGCCCGGAGCATGCTCAAGATCAGATATCTGGAATTCAACAGTTTTGGGTCTGCTCGGCGCAGTAGCGCGCAGGGACATGCCTGCCTCCGGACTCGCTCCTTCGCGATCGCAAAATCATACGGCACCCTCGGCCTTCAGCGCGCGATAGGTGGTATCGACCGACTTTACCGTCGCGTCGACAATGATGTCGATCTCTTTTCGGGTAATGATCAGGGGGGGGGCATAACCGAGGATGTCGCCATGCGGCATGGCCCGTCCGATGACGCCATTCTCAAACAGAGCAGCTGCAGTGCGCACCCCGACCTGAAGGTCGGGTTCGAATGGTATCCTTTGTTTTGGGTCCCGCATCATCTCCACGGCCGACAGGATACCCACTCCGCGAACTTCACCAACGATGGGATGTCCCGCCAGCTCGGCCTTCATCCGGTCTTGCCAATACGGTCCAACATCGCGGACATGCTCCAGAATATTTTTTTCTTTAAGCAGTCGAATATTGGCGAGCGCGGCTGCGGCACAAAGCGTGTGCCCCGAATATGTCCAGCCGTGGCCGAGTGCGCCGTGCTTCTCAGTTCCTTGTTCCAAAACCGACCAGACACGGTCGCCAATGATTGACCCGGAGATGGGGAGGTAGGCGGAACTCAAACCCTTTGCGATGGTCACGAAATCCGGACGCATGTTATACAGGTGGGAACCGAACTTCTCGCCGGTTCGCGCGAAGCCACAGACCACTTCATCCGCGATTAGAAGGATATCGTATTTGTCGAGCACCGCTTGAATGGACGTCCAGTACCCTTTGGGGGGCGGCACAATACCTCCTGTCCCAAGTACCGGCTCTCCGATAAAAGCTGCAACCGTTTCCGGTCCTTCGGCCAGGATCAAGGCTTCAAGCTCATCGGCACAGCGCCGGGAGAACGCTTCCTCGCTCTCCTCGACACGCGCCTGGCGGTAATAGTGCGGCGTGGTTGTATGGCGCACCAAATCCAGAGGCAGGTCGAAGAAATTGTGAAAGAAGGGAAGGCCAGTTAGGCTACCCGTGACCAATCCAGACCCGTGATAGCCGCGATTTCGCGAGATGATCTTTTTCTTTTCGGGCCGGCCAAGAATGTTATTATAGTACCAGACCAGCTTGATGTTGGTTTCGTTGGCATCGGAACCGGAGAGGCCGAAATAGACCCTTCGCATGTTCTGACCGAAATACTCGACCACGGCCTCTGCCAACAGGGCGACCGGCTCCGTACCTTGGCTGGCATAGACGTGTGCGAACGGCAATTCGTGTGCTTGCCTGGCAATGGCCTCGGCGATCTCCGTGCATCCATATCCCATGTTGACGCAGTAGAGTCCTCCGAAACCGTCGAGGCTCCTTCGGCCTTCGGTGTCCCAGATATAGACGCCTTCCGCACCGGCCATAATCCTATTTGGCGTTTCGCCTCGGCTGTGCTTGGCCAAATGCGTAGAAGGATGGAAGACGAAGCTTCTATCCTTCTCCCGGAGTTGCTCGGTTCCCAGATTGCTCAAGCGCATGTCCCTCTCCTCGCGATAAATTGGCGGAGGGCACTCGGCCAGCCACCTGTTTAGCAAATAGCATACCGGAAACGTCCCTTGAGTTTCTCGGGAATGCAGGTTATTCGCCGTGAAATTCGCGGGATCGGCCCGAATTGCCGTGAAAACTAAGGCGTCACGTTCGCCTTAGCCGAGGGTCGGGGGCGCGTCATGCAAACACGAACAGCTTACGACGCGCATGCGCCCAGCATAGTGCCCGATTAGCGGGCGATATTGACGGATGAATAGCGCTCGGGACGCTGTTCCCGCCGGCCGCGCGAGGCACGATAGAGCGCCGGCGGCCATGTTCCGCCGAACTGCCGGTCATCCCTTACATTCTGACGGTCCGGATCGGTCTTGCCGTTCCCAAGGGTGGTAATGCAGGTGATCAGGGGCAAAGCACATTCGCCTCGATCAGCAGGCAGCGGGTTCCGTGCCGCGGCACAGGCTCCAACCTGGTTGGCCAGCGCTGAGAGGCTGAGGTCGTGCCCTCGCGCATATTGATCGCTTTGGCGGTGCGGCGGCTGGTGCTCGGCAGACTTCTCGAAGGAGCATAGCCAGAAGGTTCGGCCCGGCAAAGACGCGCGGCGAGAGCTCCTTGCCATTGACATCTTGATTCGCAGCCGACCAGCGCCGCCAAGTTCTATCGTGAGCGTGTTGCCTTTCTTGCGATCGCAAATTCGTGGTTGCTGCGCAGGGCGAGCCGAGCTGCGGCTCGCAGGAGGGGGCGAGCCGACAGAATTGCGCGGCCTGAAAAGCTGCCTCCATCAATGCTGGCCGCTCGTGCAGTCTCGAAACGCTGGATCAAGCCTCAAACATCGAACAGCCGCTCCTTTTCCTCGCGAAACCAGCGCCCTCGCGCGACATGATCTTGTCTGACGATCCGACGCTTCGAGCGGGGCTCCTCTAATAGGTTGCACATGACCTGCAGCTTTCAGCCAAACTCAGCAAATCGGACGTCTCTTCTTATCATCGCTCGGCAAGCTCGGAACACGCTGGGGGACGTTGCTAAGGCTAGTCGCCGCCAGCGGATGGCGAGGATGTTTTGGCGGCTAAGTGCTTTTAGGTGGGCGATTATAAGCCGAGATCGCGATAGGTGCTTTCGCCATAGCTCCTGGCGCCATCGCCACGCTGAGCGTTTGAAAGCCGATGAAATTCGCTGGGCCAATTGGCTAGCGCGTGCTTGATGGCCTTCATCTTGAACGGCACGTGCACAACACATTTGTCCCTGATGATAGGCGGACAGCTCGCATCTTGTTGCCGCGAGCCGTTAAGGTTTGCTGCGATTATCGGCAGACCTAGATCAAGGGCCAATTCCATTTCCCAGCGCACGAAGCGAAAAAGGTTTTTCGTTTTCTCACCGATCAGGACAAGTACCTGGCTCGATCCATTCATTCTGTTGCGAAGATTGCGTTTAACATAATCTTCGTCCTGTGCTCGGCTCGTCATATTGTCCAGATCGTGAGCGTTCGCGAATTCAAAACTCACATTCTCGCTGGCATTCCACCCTTTCATAAAGCGGTATGCCCAAGCGTCTTCATCGCCGTCAAATATTACATAGGTCGGATCGCTGTATGCCATTGTTGTCTCTTAGTTGTTTTGACGAGCAACCCACTGGGTGTGCTCCCGTGAGAAAGCCAGTTCGGCTTCGTTCACCGCGGCGGAGAATGCCTCATCCGAGTTGGCGTCCGTAATAAGGTCGGCAGTCAAGCCGATCTCGTGAGCTGTCAACGTGTAAGCCGATGCCAATTCGTTAAATTTCTTGATCTGGGTCCACCCGATAAGCGAGGCGGCGATGACAATTAGCGGCTCGGTCGGCCAGCCAGGCATCGCGGGGTCAGCGATGCGTACTACGATGAACGAGAATCCCAGAGCGTATGCAAAAATACCAAGGCCCATCCAGACTTTCGCGGACCTCTTGTTCGAGCGCGCCTTCTTCTCGTACCACTTCCGCTGGTCGCAGATTCGTCTCTGCAGATATATGTCTTTTCTTTCTTTTAGCGGGGAGTCCCTTATCGACATCATCTGGTCGGTTGTTTGGGGGGATGCTGAATCGGTGCCGCTCAACGCGCTACCAAGGTGACGATTGCTATCAAGGATACCTTCCATGAGCTTTCGAAAATCAGCTCTGGCGTCAGCGGCGCGCGCGTCATCGAACGGCTGTGCTCGCATCGCGAAGCGCCAAGTCAATGTCTTCACCGACTCTGCAAGAGCTCGAGCCTGATACCAGACCTGCTCGGGCTTTGTGACCGACCGGAAAATGAGGACTCCCATTGAGCAAAGAAATACCGCAGCATAGACACCGAAATAGGCTTTTGATGGCGACAAGTCCAAAGAGAGCACCGACGCTAAAAAAAGAAGAACGTACTCTGCCCGGATCAGGCGGAGAAACGTCGCCTGCTGCTCGTTGGATGCCACGTCGGCGCTATTATAGAGTCCAGGATATTTCATTTTTGAAGCACACCAGTCTATTTTGTGGCGGTAAATTCTTTAAGCCAGGATTTGGCAAACGTGAGGTTAGCAGTCGAGCTTACAGAGCCTATTCTTGAGCGAGGCGCGGTCCCTCTGTTCATAAACAGGAATGCAGGTCCTGTCCCATCAATGTAAGGGTATAGGCCCAAAAATTCTTGCCCGGAGAATGTTTCCGAAGAATTTTTTGCCACGGGCAGAACCGCTACCGCGGTCCGAAACCCATCGAAAAAGCCAAGCTCCCAAGGCATCCATCTGGATTCTGGAGAATTGTTTGAATGCACATAGATTAGCGTCTTTGACTGCCTCATACGGGTCCGCAGCAACTCGGCGGTGGCCGAGGAGACCTTTGTGCGGTCCAGTTGTGAATCTTCGACCCAATCTACGTAAGCAGTGAACCCAAGCTCCTCGAAAATTCGCTTCACACCGAGAATGATCTCTGCGTCCTTGAAAGAATGTGACAGAAAAACGTCGAATGAAGATCTGGCTGTAGCTGCGGCCGTCTCTTCCTTTAGAACGATCGATGCGGCTCTATGTCCTCGACTGGCATTCGCAACTCTTTTCAGCTCTGCCTCGGTCAGTAGCACTATTCAAATCCCCCATGATCTGTTCGCAATCTATGAACTTGACGCCCATTCGATTAAGCGACCCTTGTCTTGTGAAAACTGGCACCATGCTCTCCAGCCGGTAGCGCAACCTCCACCTTCTCAAAGACCACGTCGGCTGGCAGGAGTGACCGGCCTTGTCACCCACCTACGCGACCCCGGCACAGCCATGCTCCTCGCTTAGAAGGCTGCGAGACCAGCGATGTCAAACAGGACAGACGATCTCCTAATCTCGATCAGCAACGAACTTACGACGTAAAAACGCGATGGAGCGATCTCCGAATGTCCGCAGGCGTCGAGGGCCGGGTTGGTCGCCAGGGCCGAGCGGGCCAGCTTGCACTCCCGCTACCCGTCGGCTTGCCAAACCCTCGCTGTAGATTTCGCCCCCCCCACACGGATGCGCTGACCGCGACTAAGCTCAATCGCCACTGATCGCCAATCCAGGGCGAAAGTTCCCCCCTTGAAGTAGCGGTAGAGGCATTTTTTCGGCACTTCGCATCTTAGATATGGACGCCTCCTCAACCAGGCACGATCCGGTTTGGCTTCTCGCCGTAACCGTGCTGGCCAAGTGCGTCCGATGGCTGCTTCGATCCGTCTCCTGGAATGATCGGTTCCAGATTGCTCAAGCGCATCGTCCTTCCTCGCCATCAACTGGCGGATAGCGCTCGGCCACCTTTTTCCAGCAATTAGTATACCGCAAATGTCCCTTGAGTTTCGTCGGAATGGGCGCCTTTTGCCGACGAATCTACGGGATCCGTGCCAAACGCCGTTGAAACTTAAACTTTCGCTTTCACCGTTGCCTCAGGGCGGACAAAGGTATCGGTGAATTGGACTTCACTGGTTTCGTGACGACAAGGCTATAGTATTGATCAATCCCCAAGCCTGCCTGCAGCAGTCCCTCCATGAAATCCTGATAGGCGGCCATAGAACGAGATGCGACCCGCATCAAATAATCCACGCGCCCCCCAATTGCCCAGCAGTCCAGGATTTCCGGAATCTCTTGGATTGCAGTTTCGAAGACTCGTTGGTCCTCAAGACGATGGCGATCCAGCACGACTTCTACCATCACAAAGATCATGCCGCCGACGAGTGCAGGACTCAGTCGCGCATAAAATCCCTCAATAATTCCTGCGGCCTTGAGTGCTCGGAGCCGCTCCGAACAGGCCGACGCCGAAAGATGAACTCGTTTTGCAAGCTCACTTTTTGAAATCCGACCGTCTGCCTGAATCTCGGAGAGAATCCGGACGTCCCAACTGTCGAGTTGCACGGGATCGGGTTTCGACTTCATAACCTGTTGCTCTCAAGCAGCGATCGACAGCGCGCCGTGTGCCGATCAATTCTATTATCATTGAAACGACCGAATGTAGCAGTGGAAGGCATCCGTTCCAGGCCCGAGATGTGCTAGAATGGGTATGAAAATCAGCTAAGGAGAGCGATCCGCTGAGAAAAGCTGCAGAAGTAATTTGGCTATCGCCCCAGCGCCTAACGGGCAATGGTGCAGCTGGAGAGGAAGTCGGCGGCGGCAGAGACCTTCTGATAAATAAAATAGATAACCCATTTTCTTGAATCCCCGCTACCGTACTTGATAGACGCGCGACTGCATTCGAGCCTCGATCGCGTGGACGGCATACTCAATGCAGTATTCAGTGGCACATTCAGCTATTGGGGTGAATTGAAGGCCTTGCTCGTCCGGCTCGCCGAGGCGCAAGGCACCGCAAATGCCGCTCGTCGTACGGCGTGCCCAACAATTTGACGCTGGTGTCTGGCCGAAATCGCCTAACTGGGAAGATTCAAACGCCGATGTTGCGTGCGATGCTGTCGGCCGCCATACGCCTACGCCACTCGAGAGGCCCGGAATTGTGAATGGAGTTTCCCTCAACATCGACGGCCATGATAACAGGCATGTCCTGCACATCGAATTCATAGATGGCTTCCATGCCCAGGTCTTCAAAGGCAACGATCCGCGCCTTCTTAATCGATTTTGAAATCAGGTACGCAGCGCCACCCACTGCAGCAAGATAGGGCGTTTTGTGTCTTATAATCGACTCGATGGCCGCCGGTCCCCTTTCCGCTTTGCCGATCATCGCAAAAAGGCCGGTTTCGGCGAGCACCTTGTCCGTAAAATCGTCCAAGCGGCTGGAGGTTGTTGGACCGGCGGGTCCAACGACCTCATTCCTCACTGCCCGGACGGGACCGACATAGTAGATCACGCGTCCCGTCAGATCGACCGGAAGCGGCTTGCCGGCATCGATCAGCTCGACCATTCGTTTGTGGGCAGCGTCACGGCCCGTCAGCATCTTTCCAGACAGCAGGAGCGTTTCACCGCAGCGCCACGATGCCGTCTCTTCCTTCGTCAGCGTATCTAAATTGACCCGCCGGACGCCGGCTGGGTTCAATTCGTCGGCTCCGATGTCGGGCCATTCGCGCAAATCGGGCGGCTGGAGCCTGATGGGTCCAGAGCCGTCCAAAGTAAACTTCAGGTGCCGGTTGGCGGCGCATTGCGGGATGAGCGCCACAGGCTTGGACGCCGCATGAGTAGGATAGGTCGCAACCTTGACGTCAACGACTGTCGTCAGACCACCAAGCCCTTGGGCGCCGATGCCAAGCGCGTTGATCCGCTCATAAAGCTCAATCCGCAGTCCCTCTTCCGGGCTTGACGCCCCCCTTGCGATTAGTTCCGCCATATCGATGGGCTCGTTCATGGCTTCCTTGGCCAGCAGCATCGCCTTTTCAGCGCTACCACCGATACCAACAGAGATCAGCCCAGGCGGACACCATCCGCTGCCCAGGGTCGAAACGGTATTGACCACCCAGTCGGAAACGGAGGCGCTGGGATTAAGGGTGGTAAAACGTGCCTTGTTCTCGGACCCGCCGCCTTTTGCGGCGATAGTGATCTCAATCTGGTCACCTTGCACCAAGTTGACATGGACAACTGCCGGCGTGTTGTCGCGGGTGTTGACCCGTCTAGCGAGGGGATCCGCAACGATCGATGCCCGAAGGGGATTGTCCGGATCGAGATAGGCTTGACGTACGCCCTCATTCACAAGATCAGCGAAACTGGCTGTTGACTTAATGCGGGCATCCATGCCGACCTTTGCGAAGACAACCACAAGTCCGGTGTCCTGACAGATCGGGCGCCGCCCAAAGGCCGCCATGCGGGAGTTCAGCAGAATCTGACCTATGGCATTCTTCGCCGACGGGCTCTGTTCTCGCGTGTATGCGTGAGAAAGAGACCGGATATAATCTGGAGGATGATAGTACGAGATGTACTGAAGGGCGTCGGCGACGCTCCTTGTGATGTCGCGACCTGCGATGGTCCGTGTTCTGTTTCCCACCGGATTTTATCCAAACGAACCGAGGCCATTGACCATTTTCAAAATCTGGAAGCTTCGCACCCCCTGCTCGCCGCCTTCATATCCATAGCCGCTTTGCTTGACGCCCCCATAAGGCGCATCCGCGGAAACCCCTTTCAGGTAATTCACACTAACTGCGCCCGCAGAGAGACCATTGATAAGCTTCTGTTGCGTATCGGCCGCGCCAGTAAACAAGTAGGCGGCCAGACCGTACTCGGTGGCGTTGGCTTCCTCGATCGCCTCTTCGATCGTATCGAAAGGCGCCACGGTGAGAATCGGTCCGAACGGCTCTTCATGAAGCACTCTCGCTTGCTTCGGTACGCCCGTCAGGATGGTTGGCGGCCAGTAAAACCCCGGTCGGTCAAGGGGGATGCCACCGGTCTCGATGCGGGCGCCGCCTTCTACCGCATCCTTGGTCAGGCGCTGCATGGCCTCTATTCGCCGCGCGTTTGCCATTGGCCCCATTTGCGTTGCAGGGTCATCCGGTGGTCCGATCCTGATTCTTCGGACCGCCTCCGTCATCCGGAACAGGAGTTCCTCATAGCGGGACCGGGCGACAAGAATCCTGCTGGGCGCATTACAGCTCTGGCCCGCGCACTCGAATTTGTATTCCGAAATAGCCGGTATCGCCCTTGCCAGATCCGCATCTTCGCACACAATAACCGGGGAATGTCCACCGAGCTCAAGGATGCAACGCTGCAGATTATTCGCGGCCAGCGTGGCTAGCTGTTTTCCAACAGCCGTCGACCCCGTGAACGTCAAGACTTTCACAATTGGCGAACTGAGCAGATGCCGCGATATATGCACAGGAACACCGAACACCAGGTTGACCACGCCTTCTGGTATCCCTGCTTGACGCAAAGATTCCACGATATGGACAGCCACACTTGGCGTCTCCTCGGCCCCTTTGAGGATCACCGGGCAGCCTGCCGCCAGCGCGGGGGCGAGCTTGCGGGCGATAAGAACGGCCGGATAGTTCCATGGCGTAAATGCAGCGACGACACCGAGCGGCTCGGGGGCTATCATCCTGTTCGAGCCCAACGGAATCGGGGCCGACAACTCATCGGCATGCCGGCCATTCCATTCCAGCGTTTCGACTGCGCGCGCGTATTCTCCTGTCGCTTCGGCAATCGTCTTTCCCTGTTCGGACGACAGGTCCCTGGCTGCGGCGCCAGCTTTCTCTGCCAGAATGCTGGCGGCAGAGACGAGGATCTCGCCACGCTCTTTGGCGGGTCGTGAGGACCACGCCTTGCGGCTGCGTTCTGCCGAGGCAAGAGCTTCATCCAAGTCTGAAACCGTAGCCGAGGCCACTGAGGCAAATACCTTCTCCGTCGCCGGGTTGATCACCGGCAAAGTGGCTCGGCTACCACCGGCTCGCCATTTGCCATTAATGAAGAGCTCGTAGCTCTTGGCGTCGGACATCACGGGCTCCACTTGACTGAATTCTTGCATACGAGCGCAGTTTCGATATCGAAACTGCTGAACTCGCTTGAGCCAGTTTCATCGCGATGGTCGCGGCGGGTCAAATATCGAATATTGCCGAAATCCATCTGGAATCCAGATCGGGCTGGTCCTTATGGCCGCAAAAGATCATGCCCAGCTTTACAGGTTAGTTTGTCAGGTCGCCTCAGGCGCCACCGCCGCCCAGTCCCGGATTTCAATCAATTTTCTGGCGACCTTCGGAATGAGCTTGCAGACCGCAGAAACGGCCGCAGAACGCTCATCTTTGGGATTTACAGCGAGCACCACGGACCGAGTAATCACCGGATCGACGATCTTGACAGTCCGGACCAGCCCTTGGGAGGCTTCTTTCTGAACCGCAGACGGGGCGAGAATAGAATGCGCTTTTCCCTCTACGACCATGTTGATGATCGTTGAGAGGGAGTCCACTTCAAACCTGACGTCCAGCGCGCAACCGTGTTGTGCGACGACATCAGCCACCGAACGCCTGACATTGTTGTTGCGCATGGGAACCGCCAGGGGGAATTCATGCAGGTCGACCAGCGATATCGCATCTTCAAACGGTGGCTCGCCGGACGGAACCACCAGACAAAGGTCTTCGCGCGCTAGCACCGTCATTCGCCCCACACTGTCTGCTGTGCGGTACAGAACCGCCAGATTGAAGCGTCCAGCCGCCATCCATTCCTCTAGCGGTCCCGTCATACCCTCGACCATCTTGAGGGACACCTTGGGCAGTTCGTGTCTCACCGCCTCAAGCAGCGGACCGCTCAGGACGCGAGCAGCTCCAGACGGAATCCCAATAGTCACCTCCCCGGCAGGGGAAGCGGCTGTGTTGGTCAATTCCACCTCGGTAAGTCGAATTTCTTTGAGAATTGCCCGCGCCCGCTCGAGCAGTTTGGCTCCTGACGCCGTCACGCTCACGCCGGTTCTGTCGCGTATCAGCAGCTGAGTGCCGAAGCCTTCCTCCAATTGGCGTACATGCAGACTCAGCGCACTCTGGGCGACATTCAGAAAGCCAGCGGCCTTCGTGAAACTGCCTGCTTCGACCACGCCGACGAAGTATCTTAACTGCCTGATTTCCACGGGTACTCTTCCGAGGGCGGACTGCAATTGACGCAATCTATCTTAAAATGTGATGGCACGACAGCAATAATTGTGCCGAGCTGCTGACGCTTGCTGTCGTCGTCCCAGTCTTGTTGATCAACCCGCTGAGGACTCAAACGGCCAACTCGGCGCCCGGATCCGTCGCGATGATTTCTCGGGCCCTTCGAATAACCGGTGGATCGACCATCTTTCCGTCCAATGCGAACGCGCCTCTGCCTTGCGCCGTCGCATCTTTTTCCGCCGCGAGGACACGACGGGCCCACTCGAGTTCCTGTGGGCTTGGTGAGAAAGCCTCATTGAATATGGCAACCTGATTTGGATGGATCGCCAAAGCCCCGGTAAAGCCAAGCCGCCGCGCATGGGCCGCGGCCTCACGAAGTCTATCATTGTCTGAGAACTCGCTGATACTTCCTATGAAACCAAGCGGTAGCAAGCCAGCGGCGCGAGCGGCAAACAGAACAGAAAGGTTCGGTGTCAAAAGAAGGTCGAGTTCCGGGGCACCGCCAACGGAGGCACTGAAGTCTTCAGGACCCAGCGCCATTGCAACCATCCTGGGATGGGCCGACGCAATGGCTGAGAGACTTTGTAATGCTGCCGGGGTCTCGATCAAGGCAAGGAACCGGATTCGACCCACCGCAAGATTTCTTTCTCGTTCAAGTTCCGATACCGCATTTGCGATCTCTATTACCCACGCTGCCGAATCCGTCTTCGGAAGGACAAGTGCATCAACACCCGCTACTACGGCTGCATCGAGATCGGCCGCCAAGGCACGCAAACCGCGATTCACGCGAACTAAAACATAAGCGCCCCTGCGGCCCACCTTTGCCACGGATGCAGAAAGCTGGCGCCGTGACTCACCTTTTTGATCCTGGGGAACGGAGTCCTCAAGGTCGAGTATGACGCCATCTGCCCCGCGCTCATGAGCCGCCTCCACAAAGCGCGGAACATGAGCGGGAACAAAGAGCAGAGATCTCCAGCGGGGAACAGACATCGGGCTTTCAACGGCCTGAACGGCGTCATTCATGAAGTCGCCTCTGCGGTCGATTCTAGCGTGGGCGCTGTCAGTGAGTTTGCTGGGCGGCCGTGGCACCCAGAGGGGCCAGGACTAGGCATGCACTCTGTGAATCGCGATCGCGCTTCCTTCCCGACAACAGGCACGCTCATGCTGACGCGGCTCTTGCGCGCAAACCTGCTCGAACCTCCTCGCGGACAGCCTCCGTATGCGCACCAAGGCCCGGAACTGGGCGCAGCGAGGGGCGCTCAGAGTTGAAGATCGCCGCCGGGGCGATCGTCTCTACTGTTCCTTCAGGTGTGCCAATCTCAACCCTGCGAACGTGTGGATGCTTTGAAATGTCCGCCACTTCGTTCAGTCGCCCATATGCCAAACCGGCCGCCTCAAGCTCCTGCATCGCTTCGTGGCAGGACAGCTCGGAAAACCGCAGCTCAATTATCTCATCAAGTTGAGGACGGTGGCCGAGGCGCTCCATGTTGTCGGCGAAACCAAGTGCACGCGTGAGCTCAGGCCGCTTCAGGAATTTCTCGCAGAAATTCACCCATTCCCGGTCATTCTGCACGGAAAAGATGACGTCCTTGCCATCGGCGCAGCGATAGGCGCCATAAGGCGCCAGCGAGGGGTGTTTCACGCCCGCGCGTACCGTGTGGTAGCTGCTGTAGTCGTGTTGCAGGACCGGCACGTTCATCCAATCGGCGACGGCATCGAACAGGGACACCTGAATGCTAGCCCCTTCGCCAGTGACCTCGCGATGATACAGCGCCTGAAGTATGGCGCTATGTGCCGTCATGCCTGCCGAGATGTCGCAAACCGACACACCCACACGGGCGGGTCCCTGTTGCGTCCCGGTGATCGCACACAGACCGGTTTCGGCTTGGACGATGAGATCATAGGCCTTGAGGTGAGAAAATGGCCCCCCCTCCCCAAATCCCGAAATGTCGCAGGTGATTAGCCGCGGAAAACGGCGACGCAGATCCGCAGATCCGAAGCCGAGTTTTTCGATGCTGCCTGGCTTCAGATTCTGGATAAAGACGTCAGCAGCAGCAACAAGCGTGTCCAGCACAGCACGGTCCGCCTCCAACCTCAAATCCAAGCATACTGACTCCTTACCCCGGTTGAGCCAAACGAAATAGGCGCTTTGCCCCCGCACCAACTTATCGTATTTCCGGGCAAAGTCTCCCTCAGGCCTCTCAACCTTGATCACCCGGGCGCCTGCATCGGCAAGACGAGACGATGCATACGGTGCAGCAACGGCCTGCTCCACAGCTACGACAGTGATCCCCTCAAGAGAGTTCTGCATGCAACACCGCGCTCTTCATCCAACATTTTCGTTTTGAGCCCGACGACGATTCAGCATCGCAAGCAACCGATTCTGTTCATTGCCCACGATCGAGAATGCCTCGTCGACTCCCATTCCAGGCTTCGCAAGCATCATGTCTGCCTGGGTCGCCATCGATATGTGGACGGAAGCCTGGGCAGAGAGATCTGTCTCGGTACAGCTTCCTCCAACGTACGCGCCTACCTTGTTCTCCTTACACAGGAGCACTGCACGTGCCGTGTCAGCCAATGAGCCGACATCAGGCGTCTTGATTTGAATGAGATGCGCGGCCTTCGCTTCGGCAAAGAGCCGAATATCCTCGAGCGTGTTGCACCTTTCGTCCACGACAATGCGAGCGGTGGAACCCCGGTTGTCCAAAATTGATACGATCTTGGCGTAGTTCTCAATTTGAGCTTGCGTCGAACCAAAATCCGCCGGGGACTCGACATTGAGGGTGAAACCCGGAACAGCGTCGGCGACCCTGCAGATAAAGTCGGCGATGAGTTGCGGCTCCAGGCTGATTTCCTGGCCGATCCAGCCATACACATCGAAATGCAGCACCGGATGATACCCCGGGCGGCCAATTTCGCGCGTCCGCGCCGCAACCCACTTCACGAACTCCATGAAGGCCTGGCCCTCGACGCCGAATTTCTGCCGTGAGTTGATCAGGCCGTGGGGAAGTATATCTACCGCTTTCAAGATCATTTTGTCGACGTTGATTTCGCGAGCATCGCCGCTTTGGCAGTAGATCGGAACCCTGCGAATTGGCAGCGGCAGGTTAAATTCACTGCAAACGACTTCCGCCATCGTGGTACTTTGAAGATGGGCCGAGGCGCGAAGGAGCGCCTGGCTAACGCCATACTCAATCGCGAGAGGTAACCGCTGGTGCTGGAGAGGCTCAAAAACCTTTGCACAGGCATCGAGATAACGAGATACGTCGACATTGAGAAGCCGGGGCACGACTATACGCGAGGTTAACTCCGAGATTTGAGCACTCTCAAACAAAGGATCTCGTCCTCCAGCACCAGAATATTGAACGCTCATCATGTCACCCCAAACCACGGCCCCGTCGGTGAGAGCAAGCCCGATGCTGAGCGAAGATGCCGGAACGCGGATGGACGTGAACCCAATCGCTGTCGCCTCGCCGCTATAGACGAAACCGTCCTGGGGCGCGCCGGCCCTGATGGCACCCTGATCGTCATAGAAAAAAGCGCCATTGCCAGGCGCAAGGAGGACGTCTTTGATCTGCATTTCACTTCGCTCGATTTTCGGACATCGTTGATGGCAGTTGGATTTGCTGCGCCGACTATGCACCACTTGATCTTGAGTTCGCCAACATAATGTCCCGGACGGTCCCATCGCGTTTTCAGATGGCCGGCGTCAGACACATGCACCCCGTATTCCGGCAAGCATTCGACGAACGTCGAATTATTGTATAGGTGGACATTGCAACGTCGTACTCACCTCATTTGGGTTAGCATTCGCGCATTAACCAGAATGCGTCTGAAATGCGCGTCAATCCAATCCCTTCATAGAAGCCGACAGAGTTGGGTGTAGAGATCAAAGCTATGGCCACAGCAGGCCCGAGTTGCCGGCGGGCTTCATACAGGAGGCCCTTGCCGATGCCGAGGCCTTGCGCCGACGCCGATACGGCAAGCTCGGAGACGTAGCAGATCCAGGAAAAGTCAGTAACGCATCGAAGTACTCCGACCAGCTTCCGCCCCGGCCGATGGAGCCGGGCCGTCAGCACCAAGTCGGCTTGGCGGAGCATCGCATGCAGCCGAAGCTCGCCATGGGTCGCCCCGAAGCCGGATTCGGCCAACACGCGGCAGAATTCGGCCGGGTCAAGGTTCGGCTCACTAACGTAAAGGATCTCAGATTGTTCGCTCATGCCAACCCCTTAACAAAAATTGATTGATCTAAGCTTACGCAATACCTTGTATTCGCAGCCGGTGCCGAGATTTTCGCCCTGACTGCGTGAAACCAGCAGTAGCTTGTGGCGGATTTTGGCACGAAGAGCTGCGCAGCAACTGCCCTATCCAGAACACAGCTTACTAGTCAGTTGAACGACTATGCTTTGTCATCTGCGTGCAAGTGCCCTGCCGAAGCGACTGCTTGCGTCTCAGTCCGCTTTAACCAGTGTCTAATCCGTGCTTCGACGGCGCCCCTTTTTAAACGGCAATCTCAGCTCGCGCGCCTACCTAGGATAGTAGGCTGCATCGCGGGGCGGCGAGGTTTATAAAAAACGGGACTGTTGGAGAGCAAAAGATGTTGCCGTTAGTTCGCCCCAGAAATGCTATATTTGAAATCAATCTTGGGGCTATTCAGGCGAACTTCCGGGCCATCACGGCCCTCGTTGGGTTAGGCGTAAGGGTCGCCGCTGTCGTCAAGAGCGACGCCTATGGACTTGGTGTTGTAGAGATTGCAAGGGCGCTTATTCATGTCGGCTGCGATCTGCTCTTCGTCGGCAATCTTGAGGAAGCGCTGCTTCTAAGATCGTCCCATGTAGACGAGGCAATCGCGGTTTTTTGCGATGATTTCGCGAAATTTGGTAGATTCTACCAATCCAATAACCTCATACCGGTTGTGAACAATTGCGCCGAATTGGAAGCCGTTATTGCAACAGGAACGAAGACATATTTTCTTAACGTGGAAACGGGATTTTCCCGCTTTGGGCTCGCCATTGCGGACGTGCGTCGCGCGTATTTTTCTGGTACGTTCGACATGTATCCCCCTTCGGTCGTACTCAGCCATCTAGCGTGCAGCGAAACCGTTGCGGACCCAACTAATGTGTTGCAACGGAACCGCTTCCGGGCGATCTACGATCTGATTAAGCCCACCTGCGGCAGTCTCGCAGCGTCCGCCGGTATCTGGCTAGGTAAATCCTATCATTTCGACATGGTACGGGTGGGCTCAGCCCTGTACGGGCTCAACGATGCTGGCATTCGACCAAATCCGCTGCAAGCGGTTGCAAGGCTCCGAGCGAAAATACTCGACGTGCGCAATGTCGCTAGGCGGGAGGCTGTTGGCTACGGTGCGACATTTCGTACGGGTCGAGCTACCCGCGTAGCGACCGTCGGGATCGGCTACACACATGGCCTTCCATGGGCCTGCGCGAACAAGATATCAGCTCGGTTCGCAGGTTATTCGGCCCCTCTAATCGGAACAATATGCATGGAGAACATGACAATTGATATAACAGATGTTCCAGAAGCGCTTTGTGGGCCAGGTAACTTTGTGGAATTACTGGGAAATGATTTTACCTTAGATGACCTTGCAGAAGCTGTGGGCCTCAGCCCACACGAAGTCTTAACCCGCCTAGGTGCTGGTTGCACAAGACGGTATCTGAATTCTTCCTTGTTACCTACGACCCCTAGGAATAAGGCGTTAGACTTTGATGGCAGCAGCGAGATGAATGATGGCAAGGCACGCCTTTGATTTCGTTATGGCGCTCCCATGGAGAACTTGGTCCATAGGGCATCCTTTGATTCGAAAGATAAGGATGCCCCATCAAAGCCCCGGATCAAACATGTAGCTAGGTCAGGACTCATTGATCCAGAAGATGAAGGCTGCAGCGAAGGCGATAGCCGACAGGAAGGTGTGAGCACATCGGTCGTATCTGGTGTGGATGCGTCGCCAGTCTTTGAGGCGTGCGAACATGTTCTCGATCCTGTGACGTTGCCGGTATCGGACAGGATCATAGCTGTGCTGAACACGATGCTTGGCATGGGGTGGGATGCATGGCCTGATACCGCGCTCGACGAGCGCCTGGCGGAAGGCCGCTGAACTGTAGGCCCGATCGGCCAGCAGGGCGTTGGCGGCGGGCAAATCCTCGATCACGGCCGCAGCAGTCTTGTGATCATTGGTCTGCCCTTCGCTCAGATGCAGCAGCCGCGGACGTCCCTTGGTGGTCAGTCCGCCTCGGCTGCGTCCGATACATCGGGATAGAGTTTTTTAAGGAGGCTGGCGGCAGTGCGGTGCGCTTTGAGATGGGTGGCATCGATCATCAGATTGTCCGTTTCGCCGCCCTGCGCGGCCAGTTCCGCTAGGATGCGGTTGAACACACCCAGCCGACTCCAGCGGATGAAGCGGTTGTAGATGGTCTTGTACGGACCGTAGTCGGAAGGGACATCTCGCCAGCGAAGGCCATTTCGGATCACGAACAGGATGCCGCTCAGCACCCGGCGGTCATCCACACGCGGAACACCATGCGACAAAGGAAAATAGGACTCGATCCGGCGCATCTGCTCCGGCGTCAACATCAGCAAATCACTCAAGGCAGCACCTCCTGCCACCCTGAATCACCAAACAGATATCAACTCAATAGATTATGGGTCCTGACCCTAGCTTTGATTCCGATTGTAACATAGAAATGCCTAATTGCCCGAGCATCGGACCTGGTCTAGAATCCAAGCCATACGAAGTGCTGCTTCTTCGGCTACACTAGGCCCATGTGAAGCGCCGCCGTGGCCACCGACCATACGCATGTGGAAAACAAGACCTGGGTCTCGACCGGCCGTAAAGGAACGTCGCTGGGCAACGTACCGAGCAGGCTGGTAGTAGAGCACCTGGCTGTCGTCGAGCGCGGCGTCGACGTAAGTTGGCGGGCGCGGGCGATCGGCACTGAGGTTGTAGTAAGGATCGTAGCTGCGCAGGTGCCGATATTCGTCGGCTATGTGGGGATCGCCGTACTCCGCTATTTCCGGCAGCGCGTACGGCATCGTGAAGTCCAGCTCGGTATCTATGATGTCGGCGAGCGGAACCTCGGCGAGTACGGCGCGGAACAAGTCGGGCCGCAAGTCGGCCGTGGCAAGCACGGTACCCCCGCCAGCGCTCGCTCCCTCAATGACGATGCCGTCGCCGGTGGCGACCCCCTGCCTAACAAGCGCCTCGACAGCGACGATCAGATCTGTGTGGGTGATACGTTTTCGATCGCGGGTAGCCGCCTCGTGCCACGGACGTCCAAGCTCCCCGCCTCCCCGTACGTGCACGATGCCGAAAGCAACTCCGCGATCGAGCAGGCTCAAACGTTTGGTCATGGATGAGGGCCAAGTGAAAAACGAGGGCCATCTCGGTTTTCCATAACAGCCGTAGACATTCAATAACACCGGCCCTGGGGTGGTTCGATCGCGCCGCGCGACGAGCGAAATTGGTATATCCACCCCGTCTTCCGCCTGCGCCATGACGACCGTCGCCACGTATTGAGCCGGGTCATATCCGGGAACGCGGGCCTGGTACAGGACTGCCGATCGGTCGTCGGCGAGATCATGCTCTACAAACGTGTCGGGCGTCACGAATGAGCTAACCGAGTAGACCAACTTCGAGCTTCGGAACGGATGCCGTGCGACCGAATAGCTACCCCCTGCAGACAAGCCGACCTTAAGAGTGCAGCTCGGCTCGTCGGGAACGATCGTGGCGGCGACCCCCCCGCTTCGGTTATGCGAGACGAGGCGAGGACGAAGGCCCTCTCGTTCCAGGACAACCAGGTGCTGGTCGAGCACGTGGACCTCCTCAAGCGTCACGCCCGCTCGATGCGGGATGACCTCCTCCCAGCACGATGGTGACGGGTCACCTATCGGCGCACACACGAGCCGCCAGTAGGGTCCAGCGTCGTTTACCCGAAACAAGAACCTGTCGCCCCAGTGCTCGGCAAAGACATGGTGGCCAAGATCACGCGCCACAATCCGGCGCCACCCAACGCCCGGCTGGTCGGCAGGAAGGCACCACACCTCCACCGCCCCGGCGTTGTCCATAACGTCCAAAAGCAGCCAGGCGCCGCTATCAGAGCGCCAAATCCGCAAGTTCAGTCGCTCGTCCGCCTCCTCGAACACTACCTCAGAGTGCGAATCGTTGACGTCCAGGCGTATAAGCTCATGGCGTTGCCGCCGCCGGTCCGCCCGCTCCCGCGTGAAAAAGAGCGTGTTGCCGTCCGCGGTCCAAGTAACCATCCCAGCCCGCCTCGAGCCCGTCCAGACGTCATGGCCGGTCTCTATGTCCCGCACCCTAAGCTCGAAGTTCTCGTCCCCGATGACATCGAAGCTGAACGCCACGTAACGCCCGTCGTCACTCGGCTCGAAGACACCGAGCGAATAGAAGATCTCGGCCCCCGGGATCGCGTTCGGGTCGAGAACAAGCTCGGCCGAGCCTCCGGTCACCGGCCGGCGCCACCACGCAGGATGAGACAGGCCCCGCCCGTGTCTTTCGAAGTACTCGAAAGGCCCAACCTGGAAGGTTGGTGGGGCGCCCTCGCAGGTGTGACGCCCTTCGATCTCGGCGATAAGTTCCGCCTTGAGCCCTTCCAGGTGGGCTGTCGCTTGCTGCGCGTAGCTGTTCTCGGCTTCAAGATACGCGCGGACGTCGGGATTCTCCCAGTCCCTGAGCCAGCCATACGAGTCTATCGTGACGTCGCCATGAAGGACCCGGATCCGTGCCTCGGAACGAGGAAGCGGTGGCTGCAGGTGCTTGTCTACCATCACAAGGCCCTCAGGAAAAAAGAGCAAGGAATTGGCGCGGCAGTCCGCGAGCAGACAGTTTGTGCATCAATGTTGCTCCTAGGCGATATAGTGTAAACCGTTTAACGAGCCACGGTGCGTTATTACCAACATCCGTTAATTCCGTTCTGGCAGAATAGCGCTTCGAGTGCCCTATTATTACTTACTGTCAGACGGAACCATGGTCGGCACTTTTCAGGTTGGGTGTCGACAATTCTGCTTTCGCACCTGACGTCGGCAGCCAGCATGCGGACATATGCTGCGGCCCGACTTCGATGGCCGGCGGCTCCTCCTCCTTGCACCGGTCGAAAGCAAGCGGGCAGCGAGGATGGAAACGACAGCCCTTCGGCACGCGTGCGGCGCTTGGAACCTCTCCTTGCAACGCCGGCAGCTCGAAGCGACTTGCGTCGCTGCGAATCTGCGGCGTGGCGTTGCGCAACGCGACCGTATAGGGATGCCGGGGGTTGAATGTGATGTCATCGGCGCTGCCGATCTCGACCAATCTCCCAAGATATAAGACTGCAATCCGGTCGGCGATCAGCCAGGCGAGCGGCAGGTCGTGGGTGATGAACAGTAGCGCCATGTTGTGCTTGGCGCGCAGGTCAACCAGGACCTGAAGAATTTGTGCGCGTATCGATACATCGAGCATCGACACGGGCTCGTCGGCAACGATGAGCTCCGGCTTCACGGCAAGCGCTCCGGCAATCACGACGCGCTGGCGCTGGCCGCCGGAGAGTTCGTGTGGGAAGCGGGCGAAGAAATCACCGGGAGGATTGAGCCCGGCCGCCGAAAGCGCTTCGCTGACCCTTTCTGTGAGTTGAGCATGGTTCTTGACCAGCCGCAGGGAGCGCAACGGCTCTGCCACACTGTCGAACACGGTGTGTCGCGGGTTGAGCGCCTGATAAGCATCCTGAAAGATCATTTGCACGCGTCGCCGGTAGGGACGCAGAGCCGAGAAGCCCTTTGCAGACGTCATATCGCGGCCCTCAAACAGCAACCTGCCTCCTGTGGGCTGGGCTAGCTTGGTGATGACGCGGCCCACTGTCGTCTTGCCGCTTCCGGATTCTCCAACCAGGGCGACGATTTCACCTCGTCCAATGTTGAGGTCGACTCCATCCGCCGCACGCACCGCCCCGGCAGATCGCCCCAGGACCCGGTCGAACAGTCCGCCCTGGATAGGAAAATGGACCTTCAGGCTCTCGAGACTCAGGATGTCGGAGGTGTCAGGCATGAACTGCAACCCTGCCTTCTTGCGAGGAACGGTGAAGGTGACAGGCGACGCGTCCCCACCCGAACTTTTCGAGGCTGGGAACTTCGGTCGTGCAGACCCCCGTTGCTGACGGGCAACGTGGATGGAAGGCGCAGCCTGACGGTCGATTCATTAAGTTGGGAGGATCACCGGGGATAGGGCGAATTATCCGTATGCCGCTCGCCGGGTTGGGGATCGATTCGATCAGCAGGCGAGTGTAGGGATGTTTGGGCTTAGCGAAGATCTCCGCGACGGTTCCATCCTCGACTATCCGGCCGGCGTACATGATCATCACGCGATCACACGACTCAGCGACGACAGACAGGTCGTGGGTGATTAAAATGAGCGCTAGGTTAAGCTGCGATCGCAACTTCCCCAACAGCTTGAGGATCTGAGCCTGTGTGATGACGTCGAGCGCCGTGGTCGGCTCGTCACCGATGATGATCGAGGGGCGACATGCGAGCGCCATGGCAATCATCACTCTTTGACGCATACCGCCCGACAACTCGTGGGGATAGGCAGTGCCGCGATCCGTCGGAATGCCGACGAGTTCTAGAACCTCCCGTGCCCGCGCGGTCGCCTCGGCACGCGACATGCCGAGCTTCAGGATGCATGGCTCGGCGATTTGCTTGATAATGCGGTGAACGGGATTGAGCGCATTCATCGCGCCCTGGAAAACGACGGACGTCTCGGTCCAGCGATGTGGCCGCATCGCCGCATCATTGTCGATCGACAGCAGGTTACCACGATAGCGCACTTGGCCGCCGCTGACCCGTGCATTGGGCGATAGTAGACCAGCGATCGCCATGGCGGTGGTAGTCTTGCCACTGCCCGATTCACCGACGAGGCCAACGGCCTCTCCAGCCTGGAGCGCGAAGCTCACGCGGTCGATCGCTCGCAATGAAACGCCCTTGAGCCGATACTCAACAGAAAGCCCGTCGACTTCCAAAAGCGATGCCTTGTCTTGGGAGAGGTTTGTCATGGGATCACCCTCTGCCGTGGATTGAACGTGTCGTCGAGGGCATTGCCGACCAGGACGAAGCTAAGGGAAACCGCGAGGGCGCACAGCCCGGGGGCGCCGAGGTACCACCAAGCTCCGGTACTGGCCGCACCGGCGCGCTGAGCGAGCGAAAGCAAAGTGCCCCATGAAGGCTGCAATGGGTCGCCAAGCCCGAGGAACGAGAGCGACGTCTCGACATAGATTGCGCCAGCGACGACCAGCGCACCATTCGCTGCGATTTGCGGAACGAGATTGGGGAGGATATGCCGCACCATGATGCTCAAATTGCTGCTGCCCACAACTCGTGCGCGATCAATGAATGTTCGCTCCTTAAGCGATAGTGTCTGACTGCGAACGATACGGGCGACAAACGCCCAGCTTGTTATGCCGATGACGACAAGGATCACGAAGAGGGAAGGACGGAAGCCGAGGATTTCTCTGCCCCGCCCCATTACTTCGAGCACCACGGGTGTGATGACCAGCGCAAGGACGAAGGACGGCATGACGAAAAAGAAATCCGTCAGCCGCATCAGCCAGACGTCAACTCTGCCACCGTAGTAGCCAGCAATGATACCAACCGTAGTGCCGACGACGAGGCTGATGACGGTCGCCAGCAGCGCGATCGTGAGCGATATCCGGGCACCATGGACGACCAGATTGAGCACGTCACGCCCCACCTCATCGGTCCCCAGCAGATGCTGGCTTGATGGTGGAACGAGGAAATCACCAGTTGCGGTGGCTACGGTCTCAAGTGGACCTACGAGGATATTGGGCACAGCAGAGAGGACAAGGAAAAACACCAGACACAACAGGCCGAGCTGAGCCCCGGCGTGACCAAGAAGATTGGATAGAAAGCTCTTGATCGCTCTCGCCCGGCTACGCGAGGAATATCGCACGATACTTTCACTCATTGCCGGATTCGCGGATCAAGAATGCCGTAGGCAAGATCGGCTAGGAGGTTCGCGACAACGATCGATACACCAAGCAACAGGAATATCCCTTGAAGAACTGGGTAGTCCCGCGCGTTGAGCGCTTCGACCGTGAGACCACCAATTCCCGGCCAGGCGAAGACGGCTTCGACGGTGATCGCACCAGCGACCACGTAGCCAAGATTGAGAGTAATCAAGGTCACGAGCGGCAGCATTGCGTTACGAAATGCATGGCGCATCAGCATCTGACCGTTGGTAAGTCCCTTGGCGCGTGCGGTCACCATGTAGTCCTCAGTAACGACGTCACTCATCGCTGCACGCGCGACCACAACGTATTGCCCGATCAGCCCAAGGGCTACCGCGGCGACCGGAAGTGCGAGATGTCGCAAGTAGTCTAGGATCTTATCAGTTGAACCTATGCTAGCGCCGGGTGAATAGATGCCATAACCCGGAAACCACCCCAATGCCGTGCTAAAAATGACTACTAGTACCATAGCAAGCCAGAAAGACGGCGTAGAATAGAGCGCTAGAGATGCTCCCATGGCGATACGGTCGACAGCTCCTCCTCTGCGCCAACCCGCATAGAGCCCAAGCATGACACCGCATAGCATGGCGATTAATTGGGCCAAGCCAACCAGGGCGATGGTGGCCGGCAAGCGCTCCCAAATAAGGTCAGAGACAAGTCTACCCCTGAACTTGAAGCTGTAGCCGAGATCGCCATGTAGAGTTGCCGACAGGTAGTCAAGTATCTGGTCCGGGAAAAGCGGCCGGTCGAGTCCCCAGTTCTGGCGCTGCGCCTCGATCCGTTCAGCGGACACGCTCATCCGAGCACCGCCAAGCAGAAGCGCTGCAGGGTCACCGGGAATGACCCTGAACAGGACGAAGTTCAGTGTGGCCACCATCGAAAGAGTTATGGCCGCCCTGATCAGGACATTCCCAATGCGGCTTGTTCGCCCTTCCTGTGCGTTGCCAGCCACGTTAGATCGGCCTCAACCGATCGAACGGGAAATAGCTCCAATCCGATATCGCGTCCTCCGGTCCCCAGCCCTGGAAGCAGTCCTTACGATAGGCACCGAGCGTTAAGGGGTGACTCAGAATGATATACGGCGCCTCAGCATAGATGAGGCGCGCTGCCTGATCGACCAGCTCCTGGCTCCTCTTCAGGTCGACGGTACGGTCGACCTCAGTCAGGAGCGCGTCGAACTTCTCATTTGTCCAGTACGATCTGTTAGTGAGGCCGATGGACTTGCTACTGCCCAAGACGAGCAGGTCGTGAGGCGAGGAAGACAGCCAGTTGCTGGCGATTAGCAGATCCCAGCTTCCGCCGCCGTCCGTCGGCGCTGTCGTGCGGGCTGTGAGCGCACCGGAATCGAGCTGGGTCACCGACACGGGAATGCCAATTTGTCCCAGCCAGCCCGCAACAAGCTGCACGGCTGCAATCGGAATCTCGCTCACACCCGAAGCCTTTCCTGTGATTAGCTCAAGCTGTAAGCTCTTTCCCTCCTTGTCCTCCCGGACACCATCGCCGTTCGTGTCCCGATATCCGGCCGCGTCTAGCCGACGACCCGCCTCGGCTAGATCGAAGCGGCGCCTGATGTCGCTTAGGTCTGAGTAATAGTCGGCGGCTACCGGCATCACAATTCCGACACCAGGGTCTGCGTGCCCGCGGTAGGCGCGATCCACGATCGCTTTCTGATCGATCGCATAGCCGATCGCGTCGCGAAACGCTGGATCCTGCAGGGCCTTGGTGCTGCCCGCCCCCTTCCCGGAGGCCGTATTAAATGCCAGATAGTCCCGCTGCTCCACGCGAGATTCATAGACCCCGATATCGCTCTCCTTCGAGAAGGCAGCCCACTGTGCGGTTGTCACGCCCCCACAATCGAAGCTCCCACTCTTCAGACCCTGGGCAATTGGATCCTGCGTGGTGAAGAAGTGGATAATCATCCCGGCCGTCTTCGGCTGCTCAGTGCGAAAATACGCGTTTGGCGTAAGGCGCACAAATTGGCCTTGCTGAAACTCCGCAACGATCATAGGCCCAGTTCCCACCAGCGGCGGGTCGTTGCGAAAAGTGCTGCGCGCATCCGCGTAGCCGATGTCCTTCCAAACGTGCTCAGGGACCATTAGAACGAAGTTGTCAATTGGCCAGCGCGTAGGAGCCTTGGTCACGATCCGCAGAGTTTCGTCATCAATGGCCGTAACGGATGCGACTTGTTCCATGCCGTCTGTGCTGTTTTGGCCAATATTCAGCTCGTCTGGCTTGCCCACGGAGCCAAGCAGATAATTATAGGTGAACGCGGCGTCTCTGGCGGTGGCGGGTTGGCCGTCCGACCACTTCATGCCGGGCCATACCTTGATTGTCCAAGTGAGCCCGTCATCAGCAACGGCCCACGCCTTCGCAAACCCCCTCCGGTCAGGGTGTCGCTGGGCGTCAACGCCGACCAGCGAATCGTAGGACAAGACAAGCGGCCAGAACGAACTCCAGGTGGCGAATGGATTCATGGAATCGGGAGCACCCATCGAGCCGACACGCACAATATGGTCGCTACAAGACGAAGCGAACGCCCTTGAGTTAATGACCCACGGGGCAACCGATCCCACCAGCATTGCTTTGACGACCGCACGGCGATTCATAGACCACATCATTCTGGTCCTCCTTTAAGCCTCGCCACGCCGCATTCCCGCACCTCGTCGCGCCCATTTGGAACTGATGGCCAGCGCGTGCACAAGGTAATTGGTGTGGCGGTTCCCCTTTATAGTCTTAAGTTAGATTTCTTCGACAGCTGCTGAATTGGCAAATAGAGACTCGATATAATCGCCATCTAATAAGTAGATGGCTAACGACTCTCCCCGCCCAGATGGACGCTTTCTGTCGACGGTGCAGCTCTGAAAATCGCACCTGTTGATTCCCCGGTAATCGACCAGCGCTGCCGCCAAAGACATTCTGCTTCCAGCCCCGCAGGTCCGCACGAAGTGATCCGTGCGGATGCAGGAGGTGCTCGAGGCCGAGATGGACGAGGGCGGCCTCAACGAGGAAATCCGCCGGCGCACCTGTGTCGTGCTCATCTTTCCAAAACATAGAGATGCCGCCCCCGTCAGGACATTGGCTGTCGAAACCAACGAAAACGGATGGCGCCAACCGCTAGATCAACATGGACGATCTGCGTGAGCACAAGAAACATGCTCTGCGCCAAGCCGCGCGACCAGCACCATGGCTGTCCCATTTTACTGATGGGGTGGATGCCAGCCTTCTCCGACGGCATCGCAATGTGCCAAGTTGGTGGTGTTAGCGCCACGCAAAGGAGAGGCAGGCATCGATGGAAAAGTTACTATCATTGGGGTCGATCTGGGAAAGAACGGCATTCAGCTGCAGGGGGCGGCAGCTGATGGATCGGTTGTATTCCGCAAGAAGCTGTCGCGCCTGCAGTTTTGCAAGTTCATGGCGAGTCAACCGGCATGTGTCGTGGCAATGGAAGCGTGCGGCAGCTCCCACTACAGACCTGTCAGATGGCTCGGCTTGGCCATGAGCCAAGACTGATTGTCCCGGCCTATGTCCCAAACCGTCCGTCAAGCGGCAGAAGAACGACGTCGCCGAAGCGGAGGCGATCGTCGAAGCAGCGCAACGACCGACAACGCGCTTTGTCGAACCGAAGACCAAGGAGTAGCAGTCCCGGGCTATCGTGTTTCGCACCAGAGAGCAGTTCGTGAATCAGAGAACCGAATGGGTGAATGCGTTGCGCGCGCACCTCTAGGAGTTCGGTTATGTTGTTCCGCAAGGCATCGGCCACCTGCCACGTCTGGCAGAGATCGTCGAGGACGAGAGTGCAGACCTGCCGGATCTGGTCCGCGACATCTGCAGCGCTCTTGACCAAATCAAACAGTTGAGCAGCCGTTTCGCGGCATTGAAGAAGACGATCGACATGCTGTCCAAGCAAGCTGCAACATCTCGGCGCTTGCAAACCATGCCCGGTGTCGGCCCTATTGCTGCCCTTGGCATTTTCGCCACCGATGGAACCCTTCAAGTGCGGTCGCGATTTCGCCGCCTGGCTCGGGCTGGGTCCCTCGGCAGAAGTCAAGCGGCGGCATAGGCACAAGTGTCCCGCGCGGGCGCGCCGCGAGACACATAGCGCTTGCCCCTTTATTCGCACCGTCTCTTGGTGGCACGCGGATTGCATAGGACTCCGTGAAGGCGAGCGCGGATAAAGCGGGCTGTTCCCTCGAGAAAACAAATCCGAGCGAATGAAGTGCAGAACCGAACCATCAAGGAGTACGTCATGCGAGTAGCCGTCGTCCGGAATCGTGATTTTACAGGCGTGATCAACCGATTCGGTCAGCCTTATCCACAGCCCCCGCAGCCTTGGCCGCCCGGCGAGACAGTCGAAAGGGCGGTGGCGGCACTGCAAGATGGCGGCCATGAAACGCTTTTGTGTGAAGGCGACAAAGGACTGCTCAATACGCTCGAGCGCTTCATGCCACCCGATCCGCAAGCCCGCCCTTCAGGATTTGTTTTCAACCTGGCGGAGGGGATTCAAGGAGATTACCGTTTCACGCACGTTCCGGGCATGCTTGAGATGGCCGGCGTTCCATACACCGGATCGAGCCCACTCGGGCATGGACTGACGGACGACAAAGTTATCAGCAAGACGCTCATGCGCAGTTGCGGCGTGCCGACGCCGAACTTTCGCATCATGCGCTGCGGCACCGACAGCACCGGCGATTTGCGATTCCCACTTGTGGTGAAGCCGCGCCGTGAAGACAACAGCTTCGGTTTGCAACTCGTGCATGAGCCCTCTCAGCTGGCGCAAGCCGTCGAAATGATCATTGGGCAATATGGGCAGGATGCGCTAGTGGAAGAATACATCGATGGGCGGGAAATCCATGTCGCGCTGCTGGGAAACGGAAAACCCGAGGTGTTGCCCTTCGCAGAGATCGACTTCGGCGAACGCGAAATTGGCCTTTTGACTTGGGAAGCGAAGTACCTGCCTGCCGAGCAGGCGTCGACGATTTGCCCGGCGCGAGTCGGGAGCAGTCTTGCGACTTTGCTGCGGGATATTTCGATTGCAACCTTCCGTGCCTGCGAGTGCCGGGACTATGCACGCCTCGACGTCCGGATCGACCGCTCCGGCCAACCCTTTGTGCTGGAGATCAACACGATGCCTGGGCTCAGTATGCAATCCGAATATGTCCTAGCCGCAATCGCCGCTGGGCACAGCTATTCGAGCTTGATCAATCGCATCCTTGATGTGGCCCACAAGCGGTATTTCGGGATCGGCATCCCGTAGCCGGTCACGCGTCGAGTCGGCGCCCACTCGGTGCCCCATCAGCGTGGCAGCCGAGACGTCGCCAACCGATTTCGGTGCTGCGCCGAGTGCGAGGCGGCGGTGATGACGGCGGTCGACATGAGATGTTGGTCGCAATGCTCGACTGCAGAAACTGACCGCGATCTGGAGTGCGCTCTAGGGTTACACCGATCGGGCTGCGGTTTTGCTCGTCTGCCGGATGTGTTAATCCTCGATCGTTGCGGGCCGGGAGCCGCTGGACGCGGCCTGGCGGCGGCTTTCTGCGCTCGATTGCGGCGCAACGGCGACCGTCGGGGGGCATCGATCGCGCGGGCGATGGCGTAGCCGACGATCATGCGCGACCAGACGTCGAGAATGACGGCGACGTAGACGAAGCGGGCCGGTAGCGCGGCATAGGTGATATCGCCGACCTAGAGTTGGTTGGCAGGTCGGGACAATGTCCTTTTGCCAGATTGGAGTAGATCGGACTGCTATGAATGCTGTCGGTCGCGGCGACGAACCGGCGTCTGACCTTCGGTTGCAGGCCGTGATCGCCCTAGAAATTCCAGCTCCTGAGCCTGCTTGCCGATCAGCTGCGGCGATTCGCGCCTCATTTCCGTGATCAGAGCGGCCGAAGCCGTATGTTCATCGAACCACTCCACCTGCCTCTGCCAATCCAGACAAGGATCAGGGTGCGGGTGATGTCATGCCGTTCCCCCAAATGTGCAGCGTCTCGCCCGACAGATTTTCCTGCACGGCCAACGCTTAAAGGTGACGCTATAACTACGATGTCTTGCCATCGCTCATGGTCGACGTCGACTGACAGGCGTCGCTTGAGGGAGCTGGCGACCCGGCCGCTGGTGCCCATCGCGACGCCGTGAAGACTTTCACTCGCCTATCCAGATAAGCGCCTTCATCCCGGTCCTTCACTATTTCTGCGAGGGTCCGCTGATTGGTTTCGAATGATTCGGTCCACGCCGCGCTGGTGAATAACATTCGGCTCAGCATCACCGTGTCGAAAACAGGCAGCCCAGTCAACCGGCGTATGATCGGGGACACCAGAGGGAATGCGGTACATTCACACAGAAAAGCCGCGATGTGCGGATATCTCCTTCTCAGTCGCGTGACGCACGCCGTGACATCGTCCTCGATTTCAGACACTAGCGTGCGCCGCGGCGGGCGCTGCATTTCGTTATCCAGGAGCTTTCCACCTTCGATACCGCCGACCACTATCCGCGCACGCTCGGCCGGGTCGTCGATCCCGAATAGGCCTTCGCTGCAATGCGTGGAATCGGCAGTCAGTACCGCGAGCTTGGCGCCGGGTGGAAGCTGACGTAGCAGGGTCGGTATAAGCAGGAGACTTGACAGCGCCACGGGTACGTTCACCGACGCGGCCACCGCTGCCTGATGTCGGATGGCGAACCCACAGTTGGCGATCACGGCAACGGCGCCCCGTTCGACCAAGCGTTGCGCTGACGTGACGTAGGCCGGTTCAAGCGACGGATCGCCTCGGATGACGCGATCCGCCCAAGCACCCTCCACTGTCTCGATGATGATCGGAAAGTCGTAAGTATCTGGATTGAGCAGGGAACCGGGATACGTTTGCGGAGGTTTCTCGCCCGGCGCGAGCCCGCGCTCAAGCTCGAGAAAGCCTAAGGAGGCAGGAGGTCTATGTGATGTCACGCGGGGAACCTCGAGCAGTATTCTATATCATCATCATCGGAGGCAGCGCCGCCCTTGCGGGTGGTCACGTGCCCATGTGATCGCACTTGTGCCGGCCGGTCAAATATCGAATGCAGGCGGCACCATCGTGAGGCCAGATGGCTTTCCCGGCGACGTCGCGGCTGTCTCCCCGCAGCAAACCAGCCGCATATCTGCATAGCGACCGTTTCCCGGCATCTGCGGAGCGTCATGCGCGTTGGCGGCATCCGGCCGAAATAACGTCTGTATGTCCGGACGTGAGCTCTTACGGAATCGATTCTGTAATTCTGTGATTCAATCCGGACATGCAGATCGGCTACGCGCACGTTTCGACGGCCAGAACTTGGACCTGCAATGCTCTGATGCTCTGATGCGCGCCGGCTGCGAGTAGATCTTCGAGGAGACGCAATCCGGCCGGACCGGCAACAAGCGTCCCGCGCTCGAGGTCGACAGCTTGGGATCATCCAGACCGCTCATGACCTGCAGCAACGCGGTCCCTACCCGGCTTAGTGCAGGAGATAACTCTCTGCCCGGGATCCTGGAGGGACAGGCATAGATACTTCAACTCGGTGTAGTCCTCGAGGCCGTACTCGAACCTTCGCGGCCGATGCCGGACTGCTTGATGCCACCGAACGGCGCAACCTCGGTGGAGATGAGCCCCGTGTTGATGACGACCATGCCCTATTCCAGCGCCTCGGAGACACGGAAGATCCGGGATGCATCGCGGGTGTAGATGTAGGACGCGAGACCGAACTCGGTAGCGTTTGCGCGCTTGATGACCTCTTCTTCCGTATCAAATCGGAAGAGAGGCGCGACCGGCCCAAATGTCTCTTCGCGCGCGACCTTCATCTCCTGCGTTACATCGGTCAGGATCGTCGGCGTGAAGAACAGCCCACCTCTTTCGTGCGGTTCGCCGCCGGCGACGACTTGAGCACCCATTGCACATGCGTCGGCAATGTGCTCCTTCACTTGGCGGCGGCCTTCTCCTCGATGAGCGGTCCGATCGCCACGCCTTTCTCGAAGCCGTCGCCGACCTTGAGGCTCCTGACGCGCTTCGTCAACGCCGCCGCGGCGGCATCATTGATCCCGGACTGCACGTAGAGGCGGTTGGCGCACACACAGGTCTGCCCGGCATTGCGGAGTTTCGACAGGATCGCGCCTTCGACGGCAGCATCCAGGTCCGCGTCGTTGAAGACGATGAAAGGGGCGTTGCCGCCGAGTTCGAGGCCAAGGTTCTTGATCCGGCCGGAAGCCTGCCGCATCAGCGTGCGGCCAACCTGCATAGAGCCTGTGAACGTGATCTTGCGAACCTTGGTGTTCTCGCAGAACGCCTTGCCCACCATGACCGCGTCCTTCGAAGTGATCACCGAGAACAGTCCGCCCGGCAGTCCCGCGCGCTCGGCGAGCAGCGCCAGTGCCAGCGCCGAGAGCGGTGTCTGGGCGGCGGGCTTGGAGACGATGGCGCAGCCGCAGCAAGCGCTGGCGCCACCTTCCTCGCTAGCATCTCATCCGGGGAGTTCCACGGGGTGATCGCACCGACCACGCCGACCGGCTGGCGTATTACCATAATGCGCTTGTCGTCCTGATGTCCGGGAATGACGTCGCCGTAGGACGCTTGCTTCCTCGGCGAACCACTCGACGTAGGACGCGCCGTACAGGATCTCGCTGCGCGCTTCGGCGAACGGTTTGCCCATCTCGGCGGTGAGGACGGCCGCGAGATCGTTGGCATTCGCGACCATGAGGTCATGGAGGGCGCGCAGGACCCCAGCTCTCTCCTTGCCTGTGCGTCGGGTCCATTCCCGTTACGCGCGGTGCGCGGGGTCGATGGCCTGCTCCACCGTATCCCTTCCGACATCGGGGACCGACGAAACGACCGCGCCGGTCGAGGGGATTGGTCATGTCAAAGCGACGTCCGCCCGAAATCCATTCGCCGGCGACATAGGCGCGTTCGATCAGAAGAGAAGGAACGGCCAGTCCCTCCGGCATCATGGTAAGTACACCCATACCCAGAGCTCCACTTTCAAGTCTTGTAAGTATTCAGCCGCCAGGCGGATCAGATCATGAATGAGCCGCCGTTAACGTCGAGCGTGACACCCGTGAGGAAGGCAGCGTCTTCAGATGCCAGGTAGGCGACCGCAGCGGCGATGTCGTCACCGGTGCCCAGTCGGCCGACAGGAATGCTGGCGACGTAGGCCTGGTTAAGTTCGGCACCAGCCGCGGCAGCCATCGGAGTTTCGATGCGACCCGGCGCAATGGAATTCACCGTGATGTTCGCTGAGCCGACTTCAACCGCAAGGGTGCGGGCAAGGGCCATCATGCCGGCCTTTGACGCGGCATAGTGTGCTCCTGCAATCTCGGTTTTCGTTCGGCCGGCCACCGATGCGATGTTGATGATCCGGCCCCATTTCGCCGCCCGCATGTGGGGAAGACAAGCCCGGCAGCAGAGGAAGGCGCCTGTCAGATTTACTTCGAGAACCTGACGCCACTCCACGGCGAGCATCTCCTCAACCGTTGCCTTCCGTCCGCCGTGTTTCGGAGAGATTCCCGCGTTGTTGACCAGGATGTCGACCCGCCCGAATCGAGCCGATGTAGCCTGGACCATTCGCGTGACATCAGCGTCTGTGGACACATCAACGCGCACCGCCAAGGCCCGCCCAGTACAGTCCGAAGACAGGGTCGAAATGCTGGCGTTCAGGTCACTCTCGGAGAGGTCCGCCAGCACAACATTGGCGCCGGCGTTGAGAAACCGGGTGGCGATCGAAAGTCCGATGCCCCGCGCGGCGCCTGTCACCAGAGCCACCTTGCCGGCGAATGCGGTCGCGTGCGAAACCTGGTCCACGACCTACTTCTCCTACACTGTGGCGACGGGTGTCAGCGGCAAGCCGAACGAGCCGGGCAGGCGCAGAGGCGGAGCGGTAAGGAAAAACCGGCTAAGGTTATGATCTCTTAGCCACGCAGCCAAGTCCGATAGATACCAGAGCTCGTCAAGGCCAAGCTTGAATAGACAATGCTGGTGCAGCGGCAGGCCGGCGCAGTGGTCGCAGCCGTCCGGTACGCGATTCGGATACGCCTCCACCGCGAAGTTGTCGGCAACCAGCGCGGCGATACCGCAGTCGTCGATCCACCGGAGCAGCCTGTCGTCCCGCCCCTCTAGTACGGCGCAGGCATTGTGCAGAACACGCGGATCCGGGCTGCCGTCCATGTCGACAACAAGTTTGGCGAATCCGGTGTGAACGCACAGTATGTCGCCCGCCTCGACTTTAACGGACTGAGTCTGCATAGCACGCACTAGGGCATCGTAGCCGACCAGGGTTCGGTCCCGTCCATAGATCCTGCCTAGGTCAAGCAGCACGCCCCAACCTTGGACGCAGGTCTCGGCGAACTTGTCGATGCCTAATCGGCGCGCGCGAGCTCCGCCTTCGGCATCGGGTCCAAGAACATCCGTGCCGCCCCTGAAGCCATTATAATAGACGATCTCAGCGGTGCCGTCATCGTCGGTGTTGAAATGCTGCCCGATGTGGCTAAGGGCGTCCCACTGCGTCGAATATTGTGTGAATAGTGTCACGCTGTCATCGCAGGACGCGTCAATGTAATGAGTGTTCTCCAGATATAGGGGATAGTTCACCGCCGGCAGTCCCTGCTTGCGTATCGCCACATGACGACGCGGCGGCTTGCGGTTCGGATTGAGCGCAGTCCCGCCGGGGAGATCCAGTGGCAAGCTGAGGCAGAAAGCCCGGCCGGTCCTGATCTCGGCGGCCGCTTTCAGTCGGATGTCATCCGTGATCAGGTTGAGGCGCCCGACTTCGTCGTCGGCGCCGAACAGGCCCCGGTTTGCGCCTTCCGGCTTATTGTTCCATCGGTTGCCCACGTAACGCCATTCCGCTCAGTGATCCAGGGTCCCGGCAAACAGCGAAATCGGAGGATGCGCATCGGGATCCGTCATCACCTCGATGAGTGTCGGCCGCTCGGCGACGAGGGCTCGCTTGAGGACCTCCGGCAGAGCCGCAGCGTCCTCGACTCTTATCCCTTCGCAGCCACAGGCGCGCGCAATCGCCGCGTGATCAACCGCTGCAAAATGGCAGGCTGTGGTATAGGCCCCAAACTTCACGGTTTCTGCGTCCTTCTGGAAGCCGAGGATGCCGTTGTTCAGGACGACGACCGTCACCGGAATTCCCATGCGGACCATCGTCTCCAATTCGGCCCAGGAATGGGCAAAGCCGCCGTCCCCGACAAGCGCCACAACAGGTGCCGAAGGCCGCGCGACTTTTGCTCCAATGGCGAGCGGAAGGCCCCATCCGAGCCCGGCGAGCCCACGGGGTGTGAGGAAGCGCGTCCCTTCCCGTGGCGCTCGCAGATGACCGACGACCCACATCGATGAGTAGCTTGCATCAGCAGTGATGATCATCTCTGGCTGGAGCAGATTCTGCAGTTCCGCCATCACGCGTTCTGGCCTGATCCCTGCGGTTGCCTGCTTTAGAAGGGGTGCCCTGACCGTCTCGAACTGGCGCCAGGCATCGGCAATCCGCTCGGCCAGACCGGGGCGCGCCTGTGACCTTGCCTTGAGATCTTGGGTCTTGAGGGCCTGCGTGAGTGCTTTGAGGGTTTCTGCTGCATCCCCGACGAGGCGGACTGCCTCGTAGTTGCGCCCGATCTCCTGCGGGTCAAGGTCGATCTGGATGATCCTTGTACCCGGACGAATGAGGCGCCAGCTGTCGGTGCCGTTCTGGTTGTTTCGTGTTCCAACTTGCAGGATCAGGTCGGCATCCTCGACCAAGCTCCGCGTGAAGCGGCCAAGCGATGTTGGCCCTACGAGGGATCCGAGCACGCCGAATGAAAGGGGGTGGAATTCATTGACGGCACCCTTCCCCATGTTCGTCGTGAATACAGGGAGCGAGGCAAATTCCTGAAGGTTCGCCAGAGCCGATGGCGCGCCGGTGGAAAGGGCGCCCCCACCCGCCATGACCACCGGGCAATGGGCTTTCGCGATTAGGAAAGCCGCTTCGGCAATGCTGGCATCCGACGGCCGGGTCCGGTCGAGGGGCCAGGCGCTGAGGCATGCCTCGCGCTTGTGGGCGCTGGGCTGGGCTGTCTCGCGGAGCAGGTCAGCCGGCAGTAAAAGGACGGCAGGCCCCGGCCGGCCACTCGCCGCAGCCACGAACGCGGCGTCCACGTAGTCGTCAACCCGATCCGCGGTGCCAATACGGCGCGTCCACTTGGCGCAGGATGCGAAAAGCGCCAGGTGATCGAGTTCCTGAAAGGCATTCTTATCCACCTGCAGTCGCTCTACCTCCTGAATGAGAGCCACCACGGGGATGCTGGCCTTCAGGGCCTCGGCCAGCGGTGCAACGAGCAGTGCCGCTGCTGGACCGTTCTGGGCGGTGACCACCGCGACCTGTCCCGAGGCCCTCGCGAAACCATCGGCCATCGCACCACCCATATTCTCCTGGCGGTAGGCGATTTGACGGATTCCGATTTCCTCCGCAGCGAGGATCACGGCGGAAGGAAGGCTCTGACCGAATATGAACTTCACGCCGTGGCGCGACAACGCACGAGCGATTGTTACGGCAACGGTAGGTTCGATTTCTGTCATCGTGTTTCTTCCTATAGAGTTCTGAATGGTCAGGCGCAGAGTGACCGCGGCCCCAAGGCGCGTAACATGCCGTGCGGTTGACACGCTGGCACTGCCCGGGAGCCCTAACGAGTAGTGCGGATTCAGACCGCGGCGAGCATGCGGGCTGAGGCAGCTTGCATTCTGGATCTTGACCGCCACCAGATGAAGTACATGGCGACGAGCCAGAGCACGGGCAGAAGCATCAGCAGCGACGCCACCGCGGCGACGGTGGGGTCGATTTCATGCCGGATGTTTTCCCACATCTTTAAGGGAAGCGTGCGTATGGATAGACCGCTGACGAGCAAGGATATGACCACTTCGTCGAACGAATGGAGGAACGCAAAAACCGCCCCGCCGAGGATGCCTGGCCGGATCAAAGGCAGAGTCACCCTCATGAATGTCCGGAACGGCCCGGCCCGCATGCTCTTAGCGGCTTGCTCAAGACTAATGTCAAAGTTGGCCAGCGTTGCCGCGACGACAACTACGACATAGCTCATAGCGCCAATGCTGTGCGCCAAGACGATGCCTGTCTTCGATCCGACTAGGCCGAAGGATACCAGACCAAGGTAGGCTGCGATGCCGACCACGATCACCGGAAAGGTGATCGGTGCTAGGAGGACCAACGTGAGCACGTTGCGCAGCATTGGCGCGCTGCGACTGAGTCCATAGGCGGCCAGCGTGCCGAGTATGGTCGAGATTATGGTTACCGAGATTGCAATTTCGAAACTGCTCAGCGCGGCCCCGTTCCACGACGGATCGGCAAAAAACGAACGATACCATTGCACGGAAAAGCCGGATGGAGGGAATTCCAACTGCGTTCCGGCGCTAAAAGACACGATGATCACCACCACGCCCGGGAAGAGGAGAAAGAGTAGGGTGAATATGACTACCGTGATCCCTATGAACCTCCACACATGGGTGGCGTCGCCAGCGCGGTAAAGATGCATGTTCCAGCGACGCGCCCGCCGAAGCGTGCCGAGCTCAGTGAGATGTCGCACCAAGGCCCCCGCTGCGGGAAAACGGTTTCGCCGATCCGACGCAGCATTGCCTTTGGGGCCGGCCGGATTGAGTCTGAGGACGGCGAGCACCGTCATCGCGATCGCGAGGAGAATAAATGACGCTGCCCCTATCCGGCCGAGATTGAATGAGCTTTGCACCTCAGCCGCGATGAAAGTCGAGAGCATGGCATCGCGCAGGCCACCAAGGGCTGCGGGCGTGATGTAGAATCCGAGGCTCAGGATGAAGACGAGCAACGCACCACTGCGTAAGCCGGGCAGACTGAGCGGTAAGAACACGCGCCAGAAGGCCGAGAACGGACGCGCGCCCATGCTGCGCGCGGCTGCCACTTGCGACTTATCGATGCCGAGCATCACGCTCACTAGCGGCAGGATCATGATCGGCAACATGATGTGGACCATGCCGATATACATGGCCATACGGTTGTAAATCAGAGGCAGAGGACTGGTGATGACGCGCAGATCGAGCAGCAGGTTATTGATAAGGCCGCGGTCACCTAGGATCATGACCCAGGCGTAGGTTCGGGCCAGCGAACTCGTGAGATACGGGATCAGGACGAGGATGACCAAGACAGACCGGACCTGCTTCGAAGCAGCCGTGATCAGGTAGGCCGTCGGGTAGCCGATGATAGCGCAGATGACCGTGGCTACGATGCTTACCTCGATGGTCTGGATGAGGACGCGAACGTTCGCAGGATGCACGAAGAACGTCACGTAATTGACGAGGGAGAGCGCGGGGGCGTTGATGCTGTTTAAGAAGAGCTGGACGATCGGTATGGCAAAGACGAGTAGCAGGAGGCAGAGCGCCGGAAAGGTCAGCACAACAGAGGCCCGCGTAAGCTTTTGTAAAGTCAACATCTGCGAGTCCCCTGAGATCACGTCGTGACGAAGCGGATGTCCGATCTCAACCAGTCGAGCTGAATGGTGTCCCCGATCTGGAAGATCTGACGCCCCGCGGCGACGTGTTCGCGTATGACCACGTCGTTATCGCCGACAGCCACATGGTATCTTCGCAGCGGGCCGGCATAGATCATATCGGTCACGGTGCCGGCGACATGCTGGCGCTGATCGGCGTCGGCACTCTTCGTGGCGCCAGGGGCGGAGATCCGTATACGTTCCGGCCGGATCATCGCGACGGTGCCGTCCGGTTGCGGCGTATCCGACTCAACAGCGAATGACGGATCATCGAGGATGTTGGCGTCCCCAAGGAAATTCGCGACAAACCGGGAGACAGGACGGTCATATAGCGCCTCAGGCGTGTCAGTTTGCTCAATTCGTCCAGCGTTCATCACCACGATCCGATCGGAAAGCGTGAGCGCCTCCTCCTGGTCGTGTGTGACACACACCGTAGTGATTCCGAACTCTTTGTGAAGCCCCTTGATCTCACCCTGCATTTGCTCACGCAAGTTACGGTCTAGTGCTCCCAACGGCTCGTCTAGCAACAAGATTGGAGGGTCGGCTATGAGGGCCCGGGCGAGCGCCACGCGCTGCTGCTGCCCACCGCTGAGCTGTGATGGCATGCGGTCACCCAAGCCGTCCAAATGGACACGTGACAGGATGCGTTCGGCTCTCGCGGCCCGCTCAGCCGACCTGATGCCGCGCATCTCGAGCGGAAATTCAAGGTTGCGGCGAACGGTGAGGTGCGGGAAGAGCGCATAGCTTTGGAAGACGACGCCCTGATCGCGCCGATAGGAAGGTACCGAGGCGACGGACTTCCCAGCGATGCGGATATCACCTTCGGTAGGCGCCTCGAACCCCGCCAGCAGCATGAGTGTCGTCGTCTTGCCAGAACCGCTCGGACCAAGGATCGTGAGGAACTCGCCGCGCCCAACGGTCAACGACAGGCTCCTGACCGCAATGACCTGACCGTATAATTTGGTGACGTTCCGAAATTCGATTTGCTCGGAAAGAGCGAGTTTCTCCAATGGTCTATCCTTAGCTAGCGGATGCAGCGTTCTGACTGGTGCATTCATGTTCGTCACTCCAAGCCGAACGATGACGTGCTGGTTCGGTGCGGCACGTCATCGGTAAATGCCGTCGCAAAAGGCCGACAGGGGCTTAAAGCAGGATCCACTCGTTCCAGCGCTGGACCAGCTTTTCGGTGTTCGTGAGCCCGTCCGATCCCTTCTCGGCGTACCATTTCGAGTCGATTAGCACACTTGACCTCAGGTAGTCGGGGTGGCTGGCCAGCGAGCGCCCAATATCTTCCGGTAGAACCTTGAACGCGTTGAGGTTGCTCGGGCCGAACGGCATGAGTTGTGAAAATGCTGCCTGACGGTCGGCGCGCGCGGTAAATGCGACAAACTGTTGCGCAGCGTGCGCGTTAGGAGACCCCTTCACAATCTGCCAGTAGTCCCAAGTTATTTTCGCCTGGTTACGATTAATTTCAAGCGGTGCTCCCTGCTTGATCAACGTGCCGGCCCTACCATCATAGGCATTTACAAGATCTACTGCCTTGTCATGCATCATCTGCTGGATTTCGGACCCTGTTCCCCACCATTTGCGAATATCGGGCTTTATTCTGTCCAAACTTTTGAAAACACGATCTAGGTCCATAGGATATATATCCTTTGGATTTACGCCATCGGCGAGAAGGGCTTCCTCCCAAGGGCCTTCTGAACCATATTGGCCGCTGACAAGACTGCGGACACCCGGGAAACTGTTCACGTCCCAGAATTCCGCCCATGTGGTCGGCCGCAGCTTACCCGCTGGGAATTTTTCGGTATTGTAGACCATGACGAACGCATAAACTACGTTAGCTACGCCAAACGGCTGCTTTGCGAAGTCGGCGAGCCCGTCTAGGTCTTCATTCCTGTAAATAGAATAATCGATCGGCTCAAAAAGACCCTTTTGGGACAACTCGAACGAAGATCCCTGGTTAGCGGTGACAACATCGACGGTGACGTTATTCTGCGCAACCATCATCTCGATCGATGCCCGGTCGCCCTGATCGGTAATCGGGGTCATCTTAATGCCTGTTTCGGCTTCAAATGGTTTTACATAGGCCTCAATCATCGCCTTTCCGGTATCGCCACCGTAGACAAGGACGCGCAGTTCGCCAGGAGTCTGCGCCGATGCCTTGTTACTGGCAATGGAAGGAAGTGCGCCGGCAGCCAAGGCGGTTGATGCTGCCTGCAGGAAACGCCTGCGGTTAATGATAATAGAGAAGCTCATGGCCATTCCCCTTTTTTAATGTTGAGCATAATTGAATATGCAATTTTCGCCGACCCAGCGGACGGCCGCAATCGAGACTTCGCGAAGTGATCTACGTGGCGGTGCCGACGCGGTCCTGTCCTGCGCGTTTCACGGTCAACTGAAGCATCTCTCGCCGTTCAGCCCGGTTCACGAGCCGTAACCCGACAAGTCAGGCCGCCAGAATCTTCTCGACGAGGGTTACCCAATAGCCCACGCCATACGGGATCGCCTCGTCGTCGAAATCGTAAGCGGGATTGTGCAAGCCCGGCGTCGAGCCGTTCCCCAAGAGGATGATCGCGCCCGGCCGCGCTTCCAGCATGTAGGCAAAGTCTTCGGATCCCATCGAAGGCTTGACGTTGTCGTTTACGGCGTCATGGCCCACGAGGCCGCGGGCTGCGGTGATCGCGAAATGTGTTCCGGCCGTGTGATTGAATGTAAGGGGTTCGAGCCGCCGATGCCTGAACTCAATTTCCGCGCCCATCCCGTGGGCCACGCCCTCGGCGCATAACCTGATCTGCCGCTGCGCCAGATCGCGCACGGCGGAGGTCAGACTCCTGACAGTCCCACCCATTTCGACCTGGTCCGCGATGACGTTGTAGGCTTGGCTCGCCGTGAACTTCGTGACAGAAACGACGAGGGCGTCAGTGGGGTCGGTGTTGCGGGACACCACGGTCTGGAGGGCAACGATGATTTGTGCGGCGGTGACCACAGGGTCGACAGTCCTGTGGGGCGAAGCTGCATGCCCGCCCCTCCCCTTGACGATGATGTCAAACTCGTCAAGCGCCGCCATCATACCGCCCTCCCGGATGGCGAACTGGCCAATGTCAGTGCCGGGTGAGTTGTGCAGGCCGTAGACCTGGGAGATGTTGAAGCGCTCCATGATTCCTTCCTGGACCATCTTCAAAGCACCTCGTCCATCTTCCTCGGCGGGCTGGAAGATCAAAGCCGCTGAGCCTTTGAAGTTGCGCGTCGCGGCGAGGTGTTTTGCAGCCGCCAATAGCATCGCGGTGTGGCCGTCATGGCCGCACGCGTGCATCTTGCCGGGTATCCGCGAGGACCAGGCCTTGTTCGACGCTTCCAGGATCGGCAGGGCATCCATATCGGCGCGCAGTCCGATCGTCGGCCCCTCCCCGCCCTCACCCTGGATCAGGGCAACCACGCCGGTCTCGGCGATGCCCGTCTCGATGTGATTGATACCGAAGGAGGCCAGCTTCTCAGCAACGAACTTCGCCGTATTGTGCACCTCGTATCCCAGTTCCGGATTCTGGTGCAGGTAGCGGCGCCATTGCGTGGCTTCTTCCTGGAGATGTCGGAAAGTGTCGACGCTGTACATCTATTAGTTCCCAGCTTTTTCTGTCCTAGTGCCTTATTTAAGCGAGCATCATTCCGCAGCACGATTTCGTCAAATGCCTTTTGTGTATCATCGACATCTAGTAACGAGATGGACCCGAGGCTCGCTTTTCAGCACAGAGGTCGGTCCCGGCCAGCACATGCTAGGTCGCCGTGGGGCAAGTCGGTTACGGAACTGACCCTTGGATGTCTGCGTCCTCGCGCGTCGGCCCGGCCCACCGAATTAAGATCGTGAGGCCCTCTCTGACCAGATCATCCATGACAGCGTGGACCGCGGCCTCGGCGATGGCACTAGTCACGGGGCGGCGGAAGCTAGGATTTCCCTCCGACATCGAGCATAATCAGGCTGCGATCGAAAAAGGGTCCGGGAAGCAGCGTCATTGTCGCAAATCACAGCATCGATGATCGCCGTCAGGTGGCTAGGGCAATTGTTTGGTCGTGATCGATCTTGTTTCGTAGGCGACCGGGGTTGTCCCTCCGGAGATAATGAAGTCGGCCATGACCGGGTAATTTCAGCAGGGAGAAAGGGAGCGCGTTGAATGCATGTCCCCCTGCGGGCCTAGGCATGAAGAGGTCGTTGCCTTCGAGGCCGCCCAGTCCCGCTGACGCGTTGGCAAATTGGTCGTGGTTTAAGGCCGGGGCGAAGAACGTCGCCAATCGGCGAGGGACGCAAAAAGCCATTGTCGCGCTTGCCAGAAGACTGGCGGTGATCATGCCTCGCACGTGGCTGGACGCCACCGAACTTCGCTGGAAACGGCAAGACACCATGCTTGCGGCCACCTGACCCAATTGTATGGACCGGCTGCTGATCGCAAGTGAGGCGTGGAGGATAGCGGAAGTCGCTCATATGTATCCGGCCCTTTTGGTCGGCTCGCGTGTCATGGCCTTGATGGGGAATTCGCACGCACCGTTAATCTCATTAGCGGATAGGTTGCCAGGCAACCATTTGGGTCAAACAGATTCCGGGTGCGTTCATATTCGCTCCATGCTTCTCGCGCACTGGGGGGTGGCGGTTTAGATGGCCGTCACCTCGTTTCGGTGCTGCCGAATGTCCAGCCATTGCGCAGCACGGTATTGCCGTGCTGCCCGGCGCGAGAGCACTTCGCAACTCGCAGTTCGCAATCCTGGAGAACCGTGCCGACGAGATATCGCCGCGCATGAGCGATCCGATCGTTGGACTCTACGAGGACTGGCTGTGGCTCGACGAGCTCATCGAAACGGTCAGCCAGGAGATCGAGGAGATCAGCCAGAACGAGGCGAACTGCCGTCGCCTGATGAGCGTGCCGGCGTCGCGCCGATGATCTCCTGGTCGCGGCGATCGGCACAGCGAAGCCTTCGATCGCTGTCGGGACTTTGGCGCTTCAGCGATAGCCAGTGCCGTGGCGAGCTTGCTGCGATGAAGCCGCGGCGCGGCATTCTGCAGCCATGCGCCGAAGCTGGCCGCCTGGATTAACAGAATTCGCAGATAAGCGGCTTCCTGGTTTTGAGATGCGGCGGACAGTCGGCTTCCCTCCGGTACTGTATTGCCGTGGCACGAGGCCAAGCCATGCGCCTGTTCGATGAGGAAGGCACGGATCTGGAAATCGTCGCGGTGCGCCGCGAGACCAGCCGCGATCGCAGCCATCGGGCTCGTAGCTCCATCAAAGCCACGTCGCGCACGCGATGACCTGCCGGCCAACACGACCGGCCAGTCCCCCGCGGCACAGCCGAAGCCAAGTCAGGACGAGGAGATGGTCGCCAACCGATCGAACAATCGAATAGGACATGAAGCACTAACAAGCTTGACCGCAATCGCTCCAGAAGCCATCGCAACTAGTGTCACCTCAAATCCGCCAACTGGCGGACAGAAGTCCTTCGGAGGGAGTTCGCTACGGTCCACGTGCTGATCGCATCATTGAATCAGACGCCGAACAGATCTTTCCGCCATTCTTCTAATCCCAAGAGCCAATCCGGAGAGAAGCAAGACCCTCCGGAGGACATCAAAACGCCGGCGATTCGGACAACTTAGAAGCGCCTGACATCAACACGATCGAATAGATAGGCGACCGGACACGATTGCCCGTTCAGATTTCGAAGATCTTCCGCGGCGTGTTTGTGATTACCTCAGCGCCGGTGCCGGCGACCCGGAATGTCTCGCTGATCACGTAACCGAAGTCGTCCTCAATCCAGTTGCCCAGCATCAAATGAAAGGTCATGTTCGGCTTCAGCTCAGTCGTGTCGCCATCCCGGAGGCTTGCAGTCGGTTCGAGCCAGCCAATGCCGTGCGCGTAGCCGCAGCGCGTTTCCTTTTCGAAACCGTGTTTGCGGAGCGTCTTGTAGAACGCGTTGGCCACTTCGCTGCACGTTGATCCCGGCCGGACTGCGGCGAGTGCCGCCTCAAGGCCTTCGACCTGGGCCTCATGAATGCGGCGCAGGCGTTCGGACGGGGCGCCGATCGAGAAAGTACGCATGAGGCCCGCGGAATATCCATGGCGAGTGCCGCCGAGTTCGAGATTGATCTGGGACCCGTCGCGGAACACGTCCCCCGTCCACGGAATGTGACAGGTACCTATCCGAGGCGAGGCGCAGAGATAGAAGGCCTTCAGCGCCGTTCCCGGCTTTCCATTCGCTCCCCGGATTAACGCCGCCGCGATCTCTGCCGCCGCGTCGGCTTCCGCTACACCGGCACGTATGACTTCGCTGGCGCGCTTCATCGCGGCGTCGGAAATGGCGGCGGCTTCCCGCATGACTTCTATTTCGAGATCGGATTTGACTAGGCGGAGCCAGCTGACAAGCTTGGTGCAGTCTACAACGCGAGCCTCAGGCAGCCGTGACTTGAACTTTTCCGATGTCGCTGCAGGCAGGCTCGACATCTCGATACCCAGCCCCCGTTTCGCGAGACCAGCTTCATTCAGGAAGTCGATGACGGCATCGTATCCGTCGTTGGCTAGATTGCCAATGAGCGCTTCCGGGTAGCCGATGATCTTATCCTGTTCCATGAAACATTCGTACATGGCCGCCGGCGCATCGCAACGACGAAGGATGAATGTCGGCTCCTCAGCCACCCCGTCAATCACAAGCGCCTGAGGAACATATCCGGACGGCGTGGTATAGCCTGAAAGATAAGTGATATTGGAAGCGTCCAAAACGAGCAGTACGTCCACGTCGCGTCCCTCCATTTCAGCCTTCACGGCGGACAGCCGGCGCAGGTATTCAGTGCGTGGAAATGCCTGTACACCCTTTGGGATCGTCATGAGTCTACTCCATTGATTTTTGAGGTTTGCATTCGCGCAACAATGACACAGCCTCCGCTAAGACTGGCCAGCACAATCCGGTCGCTGAGGCTTGATCGTCCTGTGCTTGTTGTTCAACTCGCGGCTAGAGAAGTCAGACGATTGAACGCCCAGCGGCCATGGTCAAATGCAGTTTCCATATCGACGTCATCTGGCTGCAAGATGTCTCCGAGAGACTTGTTCAGCAGGTGGCGGCCGCCTGATCAAGCGAAGCCTAGCTCGCGCAAAGCCCCTTTGGAGCGCAGGTAATCAGTCGCCACTCACGATCGTGTCGCGGAAAGCAAAGCACGAGGCTTCTGTGAATCAGCAAAAATCAACCGATCGCGATTCGCCACGGATCGCAAAGTATAGCTATGGCTCCGCATCTCTTTCGTGCTCTCAATCGCACCAATGTTCGGCAACGATCACTCTTTGGCTGGGACATCTGCGCTGGTGCGGAGAGACGAGGAACCGATTATTGTTCCTGTTCAGTCGGAAATGGTGTGATCGACCAGTCGATTAGGTCGATGGCTTGCTGGAGTATCGACTTTGTCCGAGAACGGTTGGATGAAACGGCGATAATGTACCCCATGGAGTCTCGGTAATCGCCCTTCCTGATGATCGGCGTCTTGGGCTCAACATAAAATTTGACTTCGGCGACACCCGGTACAGCAGCAGCCTGACTGCCGCCATGGATCCAATCGAGGATGCCATCGCGATCAGGAAACAATGAGCGCCAGGCCGCGATATGTGAATGGCTTTTGCGCAGGTTACATTCGCGACCGATGACAAGCTTGATGTGTTCGGTGACGAGGTCGACTCCGTAAGCCAGATGAACCGGTTGAGGACCACCACCAAGCCGCGGGTTGACTTCAATAACGACTGGACCACGTGTCGTCCATCGGAATTGGATACTGGTTGGCCCCCAGCCAAGGCCGAGAGATCGCAAGCAACTCAGCGAAACATCGGCCATAAGTTTGTACTCGTCATCAATGAGCGGGGCTGGGAAGGTTCCTTCACTACAGACGAAATGCGGCTGGCCGCCATATACAGCAGCCTCTATCCCAACGATTTCATTTCCCATTGCGTAAGCGCCGTAGTCTGGACCATTCGCGTATTCTTCAACAAGTATCCTCGGTGAAGATCGCCAAATATGCTTCCCACCCAATAGGTAGGTGGTATGTTCGGCTAACTCATCGACGGTGCTGCATAATCGCACACCGATGCTGCCGCTGCCTATGACTGGCTTCAGAATCACCGGCAGGCCGATCTCGGCGGCAGAGATTTCAACCTCCGCTGCATTCGCTGCTAAGCGATAAGCAGGTATTGGAATGCCGGCCTCCGCGAGGAGCTGACGTTGAGTAAATTTGTCGCAGCATTGTTCAATCGATGCGGGGTTCGGTCCCGGTAGATCGAAATGCAGGCAGAGCTTGCCAACTGTCGCGTAGATCGACTCGTCGTCGCCCGCAAAGCCAGTAATGCCAGCAATGTCATACGTCGCACGTAGCCGCGAACATTCGTGAATCAGCGCATCGAGATTGTCTGTATCGACACGGATTGTCTCGACACTTTCCGCCGCAAGGTAGTCATACCGAGCAGGATCAGCCGACAGGGTAATTGGATGGTAACCAAGACTCTGGGCCGCTTGGACGTATCGCAGACCAATTCCCCTATGACCTTCAACTAGGATAAGCGCTCTCGTTGCTCTTGGCATCCATTTCTCCATTGCGAGCTGCGGCGGTCCGGGCGTAAACAGGGTATTAGCCTCTTTCAGCGCGCCTGACCTCAGATTTAAGATGAACCTATAACCTTCAGGGACTTGCGCTCGCAAAGATTCTATAAATTTATTTGAAGCATTTGTTGCA
>NZ_RZSL01000700.1:0-2730 GCF_003997355.1 Mesorhizobium sp. M1E.F.Ca.ET.041.01.1.1
GTCCGATTGTGGCGGAATTTGGCGCTGCCCGGAGGGCTAACGCGGCGTTGACATCGATTGAGCCCCCTCTTATCTGTCCAACGACTTGGCGTCCAGAACCGTTTTCCGGGCGCTTTTTGCGTTTGTCCGCATTCACGCGGATTTGATAGGCCCGCCAGGCGCCTGTCGCAAACGGCTAAAATTGCTATCGAAAGGACCATTGGATGGTCAGTCTCGGCGGTCTCGCCCGTAAGGTTTTCGGCTCCTCCAACGACCGCCGAGTCAAGGCGACCAGGCCCCGGGTCGAGGCCATCAACGCCATGGAAAACGAGATGCGGGCGCTGTCCGATGCCGAGCTTGCGGGCCGCACGGAAAAATTCCGCCAGGATCTCGCCAACGGCGCGTCGCTCGACGACCTGCTGATACCGGCTTTCGCCACCGTGCGCGAAGCGGCCCGCCGCGTTCTGAGCATGCGTCCCTTCGACGTGCAATTGATCGGCGGCATGGTGCTGCACAATGGCGGCATCGCCGAAATGCGCACCGGCGAGGGCAAGACGCTGGTCGCCACCTTGCCGGTCTATCTCAATGCGCTTGCCGGCAAAGGCGTCCATGTCGTCACCGTCAACGACTATCTGGCCAAGCGCGACGCGGAATGGATGGGCCGCATCTACAAGTTCCTCGGCCTCACCGTCGGCATCATCGTTCACGGCCTCTCCGACGACGAGCGCCGCGAGGCCTACGCCTCCGACGTCACCTATGCCACCAACAACGAGCTCGGCTTCGACTATCTGCGCGACAATATGAAGTACGAGCGCTCGCAGATGGTGCAGCGCGGCCATGCCTACGCCATCGTCGACGAGGTCGATTCCATCCTGGTCGACGAAGCGCGCACGCCGCTGATCATTTCCGGTCCGCTCGAGGACCGCTCGGAAATGTACAACACCATCGACGCCTTCATGCTGAGGCTCGGCCCCCCCGACTACGAGGTCGACGAGAAGCAGAAGACCACGATCTTCACCGAGGACGGCACCGAAAGGCTGGAAAACATGCTGCGCGACGCCGGCCTGCTGAAGGGCGAGTCGCTCTATGACGTCGAGAACGTCGCCATCGTCCACCATGTCAACAATGCGCTGAAGGCGCACCTTTTGTTCCAGAAAGACAGGGACTACATCGTGCGCAACGGCGAGATCGTCATCATCGACGAGTTCACCGGCCGCATGATGCCTGGCCGCCGTTATTCGGAAGGCCTGCACCAGGCGCTGGAGGCCAAGGAACACGTGGCGATCCAGCCGGAGAACCAGACGCTCGCCTCCGTCACCTTCCAAAACTATTTCCGCCTCTACAAGAAGCTCGCCGGCATGACCGGCACGGCGCTGACCGAGGCCGAGGAATTCGCTAACATCTACAATCTCGAAGTCACCGAGATCCCGACCAACCTGCCGGTCGTCCGCAAGGACGAGGACGACGAGGTCTATCGGACGGTGGACGAGAAGTACAAGGCGATCGTCAAGGAGATCAAGGAAGCGCGCGACAAGGGCCAGCCGATCCTAGTCGGCACCACCTCGATCGAGAAATCCGAGCAGCTGGCCGAACGCCTGCGCAAGGACGGTTTCAAGAATTTCGAGGTGCTGAACGCCCGCCACCACGAGCGGGAGGCGGCCATCGTCGCCCAGGCCGGCAAGCCCGGCGCCATCACCATCGCCACCAACATGGCCGGCCGTGGCACCGACATCCAGCTTGGCGGCAACGCCGACATGCGCATTGCCGAGGAATTGGCCGACATGCCGGCCGGGCCGGAACGCGAGGCACGTGAAAAGCAGATCCGCGACGACGTCGCGCAGTTGAAGGAAAAGGCGCTGGCCGCCGGCGGCCTCTACGTTTTGGCCACCGAGCGCCATGAATCGCGCCGCATCGACAACCAGCTCCGCGGCCGCTCCGGCCGCCAGGGCGATCCGGGCCGCTCGAAATTCTTCCTGTCGCTGCAGGACGACCTGATGCGCATCTTCGGCTCCGAGCGCATGGACGGCATGCTGCAGAAGCTCGGTCTCAAGGAAGACGAGGCGATCATCCACCCGTGGATCAACAAGGCGCTGGAAAAGGCGCAGAAGAAGGTCGAGGCGCGCAACTTCGACATCCGCAAGAACCTCTTGAAATATGACGACGTCTCCAACGATCAGCGCAAGGCGGTGTTCCAGCGACGCATCGAGTTGATGGACGGCGAAGGTCTGTCCGAGACGGTCACCGAGATGCGCGAGGGCGTCATCGAGGAAATCGTCGCCAAGAACATCCCCGAAAACGCCTATGCCGAGCAGTGGAACGTTGCCGGCCTGAAGGAGGAAGTGGCGCAATTCCTGAACCTCGACCTGCCGGTCGAAGAGTGGGTCAAGGAAGAGGGCATCGCCGAGGACGACATCCGCGAACGCATCGCGGCGGCTGCCGATGCAGCCGCGAAGGAACGCGCCGACCGCTTCGGCCCCGACGTGATGAGCTATGTCGAGCGCTCGGTGGTGCTGCAGACGCTCGACCACCTGTGGCGCGAGCACATCGTCAATCTCGACCATCTGCGCTCGGTCGTCGGCTTCCGCGGCTATGCCCAGCGCGACCCGCTGCAGGAGTACAAGGGCGAGGCCTTCGAACTGTTTCAGGCCATGCTCGGCAACCTGGAACAGGCCGTCACCGCGCAGCTGAGGCGAGTCGAGTTGGTCCGCCAGGCGGCGGACGCTCCCCCGCCTGAGCCGCCCGACATGTTCG
>NZ_RZSL01000701.1:0-2729 GCF_003997355.1 Mesorhizobium sp. M1E.F.Ca.ET.041.01.1.1
GTTCGAGCACCCGCGCCCGCGCTTGACGGTCGCCGAGACCCTGGTGCAGCTTCAGCACCTCGACGATCTGCTGCTCGATCGTGTGCAGCGGGTTGAGCGAGGTCATCGGCTCCTGGAAGATCATGGTGATCTTGTTGCCGCGCACGCCGCGCAAGGTCTTTTCGTTGGCGCCGAGCAGATCGGCGCCGTGAAACAGGATCTTTCCCGAAGGATGGCTGGCCGCGGGGTAGGGCAGCAGCTTCAGCACCGACAGCGCCGAGACCGATTTGCCGGACCCGGATTCGCCGACCAGCGCCAGCGTCTCGCCCTTGGCGATGTCGAAGGAGATGTGGTCGACGGCCATCGATTGCGTGCCGCCTTGCGCGAAGGCGACGCTCAGATCGCGGACGGAAAGCAACGACTCGCTCATTTGAACGTCTTGCGCGGATCGAAGGCATCGCGCGTCGCCTCGCCGATGAAGACCAGCAGCGACAGCATCAGCGAAATGACGATGAAGCCGGAGATGCCGAGCCAGGGCGCGTTGAGATTGCGCTGCGCCTGCTTCAGCAACTCGCCGAGCGAGGCCGAGCCGGGCGGCAGACCGAAGCCGAGATAGTCGAGCGAGGTCAGCGTCGAGATCGAGCCTGAGAGCAGGAAGGGCAGGAAGGTCAGCGTCGCCACCATGGCGTTGGGCAGGAGGTGGCGGAACATGATGGTGAGATTGGGCACGCCGAGCGCCCGCGCCGCGTTGACATATTCGAAGTTGCGCGCGCGCAGGAATTCGGCGCGCACCACGCCGACCAGCGCCACCCAGGAGAACAACAGCATCAGGCCGAGCAGGATGAAGAAACCGGGCGGCAGGATGGCGGAGACGATGAGCAGGAGATAAAGCACCGGGATCGCCGACCAGATCTCGATGAAGCGCTGGAACAAAAGGTCCGTCCAGCCGCCGAAATAGCCTTGTACCGCGCCGGCTCCGACGCCGATCAGCGAGGAGCCGAGCGTCAGGATCAGCCCGAACAGCACGGAGATGCGGAAGCCGTAAAGCACGCGCGCCAGCACGTCGCGCGCCTGGTCGTCGGTGCCCAGCCAGTTCCAGTTGCCGACGGCGCAGTTGGGGTCGGCCTCGCCTTGCGGATACTGGCTGCAGCGCGCCTTCCTGTCATAGAGCCAGGACGGCTTGGCCGGCGCCGCTTCGGGAATGGCGTTGTTGACCGTCTGATAGGAGTAGCGCACCGGCGGCCAGATCATCCAGCCATTGGCATTGATCTCGTCCTGGATGACCGGATCGCGATAATCGGTGACGGCATAGAAGCCGCCGAACTTCTCTTCCGGATAGGCGACCAGCACCGGAAACAGGATCTCGCCCTTGTAGGAGGCGACGATCGGCTTGTCGTTGGCGATCAGTTCGGAAAACAGCGACAGCACGAAGAGGAGAAGAAAGATCCACAGCGACCAGTAGCCGCGCCGGTTCGCCTTGAAGTTCTGCAGCCGCCGCTGGTTGAGCGGCGACAGTCGCGGCCGGGCTGCGCGGGCCGGCTTGGTTTCGGCCGAGGCTGCCGTCATCAGATGTCTCTCCGCTCGAAATCGATGCGCGGATCGACCCAGGTATAGATCAGGTCCGACAACAGGCCGACGAACAGGCCGAGCAGCGAGAAGATGTAGAGATTGGCAAAGACCACCGGATAGTCGCGGTCGATCACCGACTTGAAGCCGAGCAGGCCGAGCCCGTCGAGCGAGAAGATGTTCTCGATCAGCAGCGAGCCGGTGAAGAAGGCCGAGATGAAGGCGCCGGGAAAGCCGGCGATGACGATCAGCATCGCGTTGCGGAAGACATGGCCGTAGAGCACCTTGCGCTCCGAAAGGCCCTTGGCCCTCGCCGTCACCACATATTGCTTGCGGATTTCTTCAAGGAAGGAGTTCTTGGTCAAAAGCGTCGTCGTGGCGAAAGCCGACAGCACAAGTGCGGTGAGCGGCAGCGTCATGTGCCAGAAATAGTCGATGATCTTGTCCGGCCAGGACAACTGGTCCCAATTGTCTGAAACGATGCCGCGCAGCGGGAACCAGTCCCAGAACGAGCCGCCGGCAAACAGCACCATCAAAAGGATGCCGAACAGGAAGCCGGGGATGGCGTAGCCGACAATGACGATGCCGCTCGTCCAGACATCGAATGTCGAGCCGTCCTGCACCGCCTTGCGGATGCCGAGCGGGATCGAGATCAGGTAGGACAGAAGCGTGATCCACAGCCCGATCGAGATCGACACCGGCATCTTTTCCAGGATCAGGTCGAGCACGGAGATGTCGCGGAAATAGCTGTCGCCGAAATCGAAGCGGGCATAGTTCCACAGCATCATGCCGAAGCGCTCGAGCGGCGGCTTGTCGAAGCCGAACTGCTTTTCGAGCTTCTTGATGAATTCCGGGTCCAGCCCTTGAGCGCCGCGATATTTCGAGCTGACATCGCCGGCGACATCGAGATTGGTGGCGCCGGCATCGCCTCCGCCGCCGCCGAGGCGATCGGTGCCGCCCTGATTGGTCAGCCTGGCGATGACCTGCTCGACCGGACCGCCCGGAGCGAACTGGATGACGGCGAAGGAGATCGCCATGATGCCGAACAGCGTCGGGATCATCAGAAGAATGCGGCGCAGGATATAGGCGCCCATCAGCTTTTACCCTCCCCCTTGCGGGGGTCCGAAGGACGGGCGAGACACGTGGCTCGCCCCGGCAAGTCGATCCGCGAAGCGGAGCGGGGT
>NZ_RZSL01000702.1:0-2724 GCF_003997355.1 Mesorhizobium sp. M1E.F.Ca.ET.041.01.1.1
CCCACGCACACGCTCGCCTGGGCCGCCTGGTGTATCGCCAGGCTCGGAGGCTGGAACGGCTACGAAAAGGAACGCCCGCCAGGGCCCATCACCTTCACCCACGGCCTCAGACGCTTCAACGCCATCATACACGGCTTCGTTCTGGCCTCGCAAAAATGAGCCCGAAGCAAATGTGTGCGCACGCTAGCCCACAAGGGGAGAAGGGGGAGGTCGCGCGGCTCCATCGCGCGTGCTCTACTGCCCCCAGGGACCCCACCATGATTCGCATCTCGCTCGCCGTTCTGCTCCTCTCCACGCCGGCCTTCGCCGCCGACATGTCGGTCTTCGTCCGCAACCAGCGGCAGCAGGACGTGGCGGTGGAATTGTTCAGCCGCGACAGCGGCAAGGTCTGGCCGGGCAACGACAAGGTCTTCCTCATCCGCCCGCAGGCGCGGAAATCGGTGCCGATCTCCTGCGACAATGGCGAGCACATCTGCTGGGGCGCCTGGGTCGTCGGCAACGATCAGATCTCAGCCGGCGTCGGCCCCGACAACGACCAGCCCTGCGACACCTGCTGCTTCATCTGCGTGGAGCATTCGACCGAGACGGTGGATCTGGCGGAGTAAGCGGGGCTATCTCCCCCCTCGAGGGGGAGATGTCGCCGAAGGCGACAGAGGGGGTCGCTGCGCGTCGAGCACCGACGCCGTCCGCGACAAGAAATGACGTTGGCGCTTCACGCGCGAGGACCCCCTCTGGCCGCTTCGCGGCCATCTCCCCCTCATGGGGGGAGATTAGCGCCGCGCTACTCCGCCTTCGCCAATCACGGGGAGATCAATCCTTCCTCGTTCCAGCCTCGCATGCCATCATTCGCCATCGGCCGTGGGGGCCGATTCGACCTCGGGGGTTTTCATGTCTTTCACCATTGCGCGCCGCGTTGCCGCCGCGCTCTCGCTTGCCGTCATGGTCTCGTCCGCCGCGCAGGCCGGCGACGTCACCTTCCAGATCAGGAACAGCCATCCCAACGCCATGCGCGTCGAGCTCTACAGCCAGGACCGCGACTATGTCTGGCCGGGCAACGGCAAGGATTTCTATCTCGACGACGGCGAGACCAAGGAGCTGCCGATCTCCTGCGAGGACGGCGAGAAGATCTGCTACGGCGCCTGGGTCGACGGCGACGAGGAGACCTATTGGGGCGTCGGTCCGGGCAACAAGGAAAGCTGCGACGACTGCTGCTACACCTGCAGCGGCGGCCAGACCGAGGAGATCGATCTGACGGAGTAGGAGCGCCGAATCTCCCCCCTTGAGGGGGAGATGTCGCCGAAGGTGACAGAGGGGGTCGCCGCGCGTCGAGCGCCGACGCGCCCTGCGCGACGAAAACGACGTTGGCGATCTACGTGAGACGACCCCCTCTGGCCGCTTCGCGGCCATCTCCCCCTCGAGGGGGGAGATAACGCTGCGCATCCGGCCAGCTTGACGCCCTTCGCGCCCTCGCCCTAGCCTTGTCTCCACCCACCCAACAGGAGACTCACCCAAATGGCAGGCACGGTCGAAGGCGAGAAGGTCGACGTTTCCTTCAGCGGCAAGCGCTGCATCCATTCGCGCAACTGCGTGCTCGGCAACCCGCATGTCTTCGTGCCAAACGCCAAGGGCGAGTGGATCCATCCCGATGCGGCGAGCGTCGAGAAGGTGGTGGCGCTGGCCGAGAACTGCCCGTCGGGCGCCATCACCTATGCCAGGAAGGATGGCGGGCCGCAGGAGAAGCCGCCGGTGGTCAACACCGTGCGCGTGCGCGAAAACGGGCCTCTGGCGGTCCATGCCGAGATCGTACTGAACGGCGAGACCTTCTATCGCGCCACGCTCTGCCGCTGCGGCTTGTCGCAGAACAAGCCGTTCTGCGACAACAGCCACATCAAGGCCGGCTTCACCGCCACCGGCGAGCCGCCGCTGAAGGAGGCGCAGGTGCTCGAGGCGCGGGACGGCCCGCTGAACGTCACGCCGACCGCGAACGGGCCGCTCAAGCTCGAAGGCAATGCCGAGATCGTCACCGGCACCGGCCACACCGTCGCCCGCACGACGAAGGTCTTCCTCTGCCGCTGCGGCCACTCGGCCAACAAGCCGTTCTGCGACGGATCGCATAAAAGAGTGGGGTTCGTGGCATGAAAACCCCTGCGCCGGCGTTAGTTTAGGATGAGGTTTCGCGCTTCAGGAGGAAATCCATCATGCGCACCATGCTCGTTCTTGCTCTGCTCGCCTTCGCCATGCCCGCCTATGCCGCCAATCACGCGGTCCAGATCAAGGGCATGAAATTCCACCCGGCCAAGATCAGTGCCGCCGTCGGCGACACCGTCACCTTCACCAATGCCGACGCCATGACGCACACCGCCACGGCCGAGGACGGCTCCTTCGACACCGGCCAGCTCGCCAAGGGCAAGAGCGCCAAGGTCAAGATCGCCAAAGCCGGCGCGCATGCGTTCCACTGCGCGATCCACAGCTCGATGAAGGGCACCGTCACGGCGAAGTAGCGTCGCATCCTTCTGCTGTAGGAGAAGGCTTTCAGCAGTGTCGGCTGGGCGCGACCATCAAAGGTCGGCGATCCTTCACACCCCCCTCTGGCCTGCCGGCCATCTCCCCCGCAAGGGGGGAGATCGGATGTCGCGTTCGCTTTCGCCAATCGCCAAGGTCGCAGGAAGAGTGCCGGCGCCCATACAGCCAATCTCCCCCCTTGCGGGGGAGATGTCCGGCAGG
>NZ_RZSL01000703.1:0-2723 GCF_003997355.1 Mesorhizobium sp. M1E.F.Ca.ET.041.01.1.1
TGGTTGGCCACGAGGGAAGGACCACCAGTGAGAGCACCCTATCTCGTCTCGGCCGCGCTCATTGCGGCATCTGCAATGCCGGCGGCGGCTGGCGAAATCTCAGACGGCAAGGTCAAGATCGGCATCTTGAACGACCAGTCGGGCGTCTAGCCGATGGCCGACGGCACGCTGAAGCTGGTGGCGGTCGAATACATCACCTCGAAGGGTCCGGCATCGCTCGATGGCCAGCTGTTCAACTTCAACAGCGCGCCCAACCGCTACGGTCTCGGCGAGTTCTACGAACTGCATGTCTGGGCCTGGAAGAGCAACCCGACCGGCACCTTCGCCGACATGAACCCGAAAGTGTCGTGCGAACACGCGATTGCGCCGAGTCAGTAAGAAACGCCAGGCGGTGAAGCTGCCGATCTCCCCCCGTGAGGAGATGCCCGGCAGGGCAGAAGGGGCGCTGTTCCGCCGGCATCTTTGGGCTTGGATTCCTCGCCTCCGCTGAAAGCGGGGGAGAGGTGGCCGCAAAGCGGCCGGAGAGGGGGCTTCGCAGGGCGCTGTCCCCCTCTCCGTCTCGGCTTCGCCGAGTGTCCAGCCGATAGATGGGTAACACTTTGAACCGGATACATAGGTTACAGTTTTCCCCCTGAGTTGCTGTCCGCCGCAGTGCCGTCTGGTCGGGTTGAAGGGCACTGCGGCGGACCAGTTTCTTGTGTCTGCCGTCGATGAAGCCGAGCGGATGGGTATAGAAGTGGAGCGCCCATTGCCCGTTCTCGGTCTCGGTTGCGGCAACCGCTTCACCCGCCAATGTCTTTGAGACGTAGATGAAGTCGCCGTTCCACTTGATCTCGCCGTTTTGGCGCACGCTGCGCACCGCAGCTTCGGCCGGATAGTCCGGCTCCGGTATCGTCTTCGGCATGGCGCGGGTCGAGGGGCGGTAATGCTGTGCCGGCGTGTCCATGCCCAGCGCCTCGTGCGGGCGCTCCTCATTGTACTCGCGCCGGAAAGCCTCGAAGGCCCGAGCCTGCGCCGCCCTGTCGGCCTCCGGCGCCTTGGCCAGCGGCAGCATGGTCAGGTGGAAGCGCTCATGGCAGCCGTTCTGCTGCGGCTTGCCCGGCTGGATGCGCTCCAGCACGATGCCGAGCTTGATGAAACGCACGCTAAGCGGCGTCAGCCCGGTGAGGCCGACCGACGCAAATGGCGAGCCGTTGTCGCTTCTGAACCGATCCGGCAGGCCATTCTCCTCGAACGTCCGCTCATTCCGCAACAAAACGAAGCCGCTCGTCCATGAGTCCAGTCTCTCGCCAAACCATCGCCGACGTTACGGGAGAAGCACTGTGGGCGACGCTGCCAATCTCCCCCCTTGAGGGGGAGATGTCCGGCAGGACAGAGGAGGGTGGGACGGAGTGCGACCTACGCAAGGGAACCGCCCCCTAGTAACCATTTCTTCTCTGCTTTCATGCAGGATGCCCGAAGGGGGAGAGGCAAAACCAGGGCATGGCGGACGACGAGAAACGTAAGGGTGAATTCTGGGCGCTGGCGCTCGACCGCGCCCAACTCGGCCTGTGGGACTGGAACCTCGCGACCGGCGATTGCTACTATTCGCCGACCTGGTGGAGGATGCTGGGCTATGCCGAGGGCGAGCTCGCCAACACGTCCGATCTCTGGCTGAAGCTCACCCATCCCGACGACCGCGAACGGGCGCTGGCGAGCGGCGACCGCCACATCGCCGGCCTCGTCGATTCCATCGATACAGAACTGCGCCTGAAGCACAAGGACGGCCACTGGGTCTGGGTGCTCGACCGCGGCGGCATCGTCGAGCGCGAGGCCGAAGGCAAGCCGCTGCGCCTGATGGGCGTGCAGACCGACATCACCAGGCAGAAAGAGGCCGAAGCCGCGCTCGAGCAGATCAATGTGCGTTTCCGCCTTGCGCTCGCCGCCAGCGGCACCGGCATCTGGCATTACGATATCGGCACCAACAAGAGTTATTGGGACGCGCGCACCAGGGAGATCTTCGGTCTTGTCAGCGATACCGACGAGGTGACGGCCGGCCTCTGGCACACCTATCTCCACCCGGACGACAAGGAGGCCACCGAGCGCGCGCACCTGCCGCCGCCGGGCTCGGAGAGCGTCACCGCCACGCAATATCGCATCATCAGACGCGACGGCGAGATCCGTCATGTCGAGTCGCTGGTGCGCTTCATCGCCGGCGTCGGCTCGGCCGGCCAGATCCTCGGCACCGTGCGCGACATCACCGACGAAAAGAAGCGCGCCGAGGAGCTTGCCTATGCGGCGCGCCACGATGCGTTGACCGGATTGTTGAACCGCTCGGCCTTCGACCGCCTGCTGGCCGAAAACATCGGCGCGGCAGACCGGCTGCCGCTTGCCGTGTTCTATGTCGACCTCGACTACTTCAAGGCGCTCAACGACTATGCCGGCCACGCCGCCGGCGACCTCGCGCTGAAGAGTGTCGCGGCAGGCATCGTCGCCAGCCTGCCGCCCTCGGCGCACGCCGCGCGCCTCGGCGGCGACGAGTTCGCGCTGCTGGTGCCGAATTGCGACGACGCCTGCGCCGAGCGGCTCGCGCGTGCGGTGCTCGCCGCCGTGCGCGACGCCGATCTCGGCCCGGCCGTCACCTCGCGTCGGCTCGCTGCCAGCATCGGTATCGCCTTCGTGTATGACCGCACCATCACCGTCGCAGACGCGCTCGCCTGCGCCGACGACGCCTGCTACGCCGC
>NZ_RZSL01000704.1:0-2709 GCF_003997355.1 Mesorhizobium sp. M1E.F.Ca.ET.041.01.1.1
CGATTGCCGGCGATTGTGAAGCGGCCGTCGCGAATGCGGTTGGCGAAGCGGCCGACAACTGCGCCGAAATAGGCGCGGTCGGTCTCGTAGGGCTCGAACCGGTCGTAGCCCAGCACCAGCGGCGCGTCGTGACCGGTGAGCCGCAGATCCTGGATGATCGCGCCGAGTCCGATGATGTTGGCGGTGAGGCCGCCGCCGCGGATGGTGAAGCGGCGAACGGCCTCGCCCGCCTGCGTCGTGCCGAAGACCTCGCCGTCCTTCATCGCCATGCCCGAAATGCCAGTTTTTGATCAGTCGATTTAGGCCGGCGCCCTTTGATCCGGCAAGGGCAGGCCAGGCGCCTGCCCCGCTCCGTGATCGGCTATCAGAGGCCGAGGCCGCCGATGCAGACATATTTGGTGTCGAGGTAATCCTCGATGCCCTGATGTCCGCCTTCCTTGCCGAGGCCCGATTCCTTGACGCCGCCGAACGGCGCCTCGGGGGTGGTGATCAGGCCCTCATTGACGCCGACCATGCCGTATTTCAGCCCTTCCATGACCCGGAAGGCGCGGCCGAGATCGCCGGTGTAGAAGTAGCAGGCCAAGCCGAACTCGGTATCGTTGGCCAAGGCGATCGCCTCCTCCTCGGTGTCGAATTTGAACACCGGTGCGACCGGCCCGAAGATCTCTTCCTTCATGAAGCGCATCTTCGGCGTCGCATTGGCGATGACGGTCGGCTGGAAGAACGAGCCGCCGAGCGCATGGCGCTTGCCGCCGGCGACGACCTTGCCGCCCTTCGACGTCGCGTCGGCGATCAGTTCCTCGACCTTCTCGACCGCCTTATCGTCGATCAGCGGCCCCTGCTGGACGCCTTCTTCCAGGCCGGAACCGACCTTCAGATCGTTGCTGGCGGCGGCCAGCTTCTCGACGAACTTGTCATAGACGCCGGCCTGGACGAGGAAGCGGTTGGTGCAGACGCAGGTCTGGCCCGAATTGCGGTACTTGGCGGTGATGGCGCCGGTGACGGCGCGGTCGACGTCGGCGTCGTCGAAGACGATGAACGGCGCATTGCCGCCGAGCTCCATCGAGACTTTCTTGACCGTCACGGACGACTTCTGGATGAGGATCTTGCCGACCTCGGTCGAGCCGGTGAAGGTGATCTTCTTGACCAGCGGGTTGGCGCAGATCTCGTCGCCGATCTCGCCGGCCGAGCCGGTCAGGATGTTGATGACGCCCTTGGGGAAGCCGACCTCCTCGGCGAGCGCGCCCCAGGCGAGACCGGAGTAAGGCGTCTGCGAGGCCGGCTTGACCACCGCCGTGCAGCCTGCGGCCAGCGCCGGGCCGAGCTTGCGGGCAAGCATCGAGGACGGAAAATTCCAAGGCGTGATGGCGGCGATGACGCCGACCGGCTCCTTGGTCACCAGGATGCGGCGGTCGCCCCACGGCGACGGCACGATGTCGCCATAGGTGCGGCGGCCCTCCTCGGCGAACCAAAGGATATAGGCCGCGGCGGAGCCGATCTCGCCCTTGGATTCGAACAGCGACTTGCCCTGTTCGATGGTCAGCAGCTCGGCAAGCACGTCCTGATTGTCCATCATCGCGTCATGCAGCTTGCGCAAGAGCTTCGAGCGCTCGAGCGCGGTCGTCTTGCGCCAGGTCTTGAACGCCTCCTCGGCGGCCTCGATGGCGCGGCGCGTTTCGGCTTTGCCGGCCTTCGGCACGGTGCCGATCTTGAGGCCGGTGGCCGGGTTGTTGACGTCGACGGTCTGGCCGCTGTCGGCCTGCACCCATTCGCCGTTGATGAGATTGGCCTGGCGCATGAAATGGCTGGTTTTCTGAAGCATGGTCTGGCCTCCGTTCGGCGCGCTGATCGGCCGTTTTTCTGGATATTCGATGGGCGTGCAGGGCCGCACGCTGGCGCAATGCTCTTACCTAGGGAAAGCCCTGCAAGCAATCACAAGATGGCATATAGGGGTTGGGCCAGCAAAAGCGAGCGCCGGCCGGGCCGATTGGCTCTAGCCGAACACGTTGACGACCACCGTCAGCCAGAATGACGTGGTCAGCACAGCGCTTGCCGTGGCGATTGTCATCTGGTTCGAGGCCAGCGCCTGGCCGGTGTTGAACTGGACGGCGATGAGGTAGGAATTGACGCCGGATGGCAGCGCCGCCACCACCACGGCCACCTTTGCCGTCAGCGGCGGCAGGCCGAGCAGCCAGACCAGGAGAAGAACAAGCGCCGGCATCAGGAACAACTTGAGCACCGACAGCGTGAGCGCCGGCCGGATGTTGCCGGAGATGCCGAAGCGGCGCAGGCTGAGCCCCATGGCAAACAGCGCTATCGGCCCGGCCGTATCGGCCAGCGCGTCGACCAGCCGCCCGATAAGCGCCGGCAGCGGCGCGCCGATGAAGCGCCAGGCAAGCCCCGCCAGAATGCCGATGATCAGCGGATTGACGAACAGCCGCCTGAGAAAGTTCTTGATGACGCGCAGCGGATGCACCTGCTCGCCGCCGTTACGGCCGAACATTTCGAACAGCACGATCGAGGCCATCATCATGATCGGCAGGTGAACCGAGACCAGCAGCGACAGCACCTCGAAGCCGCTCGGACCAAAAATACCGAGGATGAAAGGTGCGCCGAGCAGCACGACATTGGAATAGGCCGAGGACACGCCACCGACGATGCCGGCGCGGGCGTCACGGCCGAAGATGCGCGTCGTGACCAGATGGCCGG
>NZ_RZSL01000705.1:0-2708 GCF_003997355.1 Mesorhizobium sp. M1E.F.Ca.ET.041.01.1.1
GCCTTCCGCGAACAAACTAGATGTGAAACGGCCGCCCGTCGATTCTCGGCGGACGGCCATGGCTGCGTAGGAAATCAGGGCAGCGTCTTGTTGGGATAGGTCTGCTGGAAGCGGTCGAGGATGGCGTCGCCGTTCTTGACCAGCGCGTCGATGCCGTCCTGCACGCTTTCCTTGTTGGCGAAGATCGCCTGCATCTGCGTGCCGAACTCGGCGCGGATCTGGGTGAAGTTGCCGAGGCGGATACCGCGGGTGATTTCGGTCGGCTCCGAGGCGGTCAGGCTGGCGATTGCCACTTCACGGCCCTTGTAAGGCGCCTTGTCGTAGAAGCCGCTTGCCTTCATGTATTCGAAGCCCGACTTGGTCACCGGGATATAGCCGGTGTTGGTCGACCAGAACAAAGCGGTCTTGGGGTCGTGGATGAAGTTGAGGAAGGCGGCCGCGCCCTTGTATTCGGCGTCCGACTTGCCGGAGAGCACCCACAGCGAAGCGCCGCCGACCAGCGAGTTCTTGCGCTCGGTGCCGGCATAGACCGGCAGCTCGGCGACATCCCAGTTCATGCCTTCCTTCTGGGTCTTGCCGACCGTGCCGTGGTCGCCGACCGAGGTCATGATGACCTGGCAGGTGCCGGTGGCGAAGGCCTGCACCATATCCTGGCCGAGGTCCTTCGACTTGATCTTGATCAGGCCGTCGTCGTACCACTTCTTCAAGTCGGTGACGTACTGGACGAACTTGGTCTTGTTCATTTCCAGGCGGGCGTCGAGGCCGTCATAGCCGTTGTTCTTGCTGGCGATCGGCTGGTTGTGGATGGCCGAGAACTGCTCCATCAACTGCCAGCTTTCGTTGCCGGAGATGTTGATCGCCATCGGGCAATCGTAGCCGGCGTCCTTCAGTGCCTTGAGGTCGGCGCCGACATCTTCCCAGGTCTTCGGCGCCTCGGTCTTGCCGATCTTGGCGAAGGCGTCCTTGTTCCAGTACATCAGCGCCGTCGACGAGTTGAACGGGAAGGACAGCATCTCGCCCTTCGAGGTCGCGTAGTAGCGGGCGATGCCGGGGAAATAGTCGCTGTAGTCGATCTTGTAGCCGTTCTCTTCCATCAGCTTGTCGGCCGGCTTGTAGGCGCCCGACAGCATCATGGTGGCGGTGCCGACGTCATAGACCTGGACGACAGTGGGCTGCTTGCCGGCGCGGAAGGCGGCGATGGTGTTCTGCAGCGTGGCGTCGTAGTTGCCCTGGCTGGTGCAGACCACTTCATAGTCGGACTGCGAGGCGTTGAAGTTCTTGCACAGCGTGTCGACGACGCGGGCGAGATCGCCCGACAGGCCGAACCAGAAGTCGAATTTGACCGGCTCTGCAAAGGCAGGCGCCGCGAACGCGGCGCTGAGCGCGCCTGCGGCAAGGGCAGCGAGGCCCCGCTTGATGATCGTCATGGTTTTTCCCTCTTGAGTGGCAGTTTGACAAGGTTTGGCGCAAGTCCCTGCCGCTCTCTTAGAGAAGGTATGTGACAGCTCTGTTGTGGCCCCCGGACTGGTAGGTTGGGCCCTGTGGACAGCCGGTCTCTCCTCCCCTTCGGCGGTGGTGCCGGCATGAAAACGTCATATCGGCGGTCTAGGAAGCTAGAGCGCCAAAAAGTGGCGTAAAGGCCGCCCGTGATTAACCGGCTAAATTTGGACGCCAGCTGAATTGGACGAATGACATGCTTGTCGCGCAATTGACCCATGTCCCGATCGCCGAACGCCAGGCGATGCGGGAAGGTCCGCGCGACAGCGCCACCCACCTGCGCCACGCGGCCGCCATTCCGGCGCTCGGCGAGATCGAGATCGGCGGCAGGACATCCCGGGGCAGCGCCGGCGAGAGCCTGACCGTGATGGCCTGGAACGTCGAGCGGCTTCGCCATGTCGAAGCGATTGCCGTAATGATCGCCGGCCAGGCGCCGGACGTCGTCCTGCTGTCGGAGGTCGACAAGGGCATGGCACGCACCGGCAACGGTCATCCGCTGAGCCGGCTTGCCGACCGGCTCGGCCATGCCTTCGCCTATGGCGTCGAGTTCGTCGAGCTGGGCGCCGGCAATGAAACGGAGCGGACGGCAGCCGGCAAAGCCGAGAATACCGAAGGCTTCCACGGCAATGCCGTGACCAGCGCAGTGCCGCTGCTGCGGCCGTTCCTCATTCGGCTGGATGCCGCCGGCGGCTGGTTCCGGCCGGAGCGCGGCCAGCCGCGCATCGGCGGGCGGATGGCGATCGGCGGCCAGGTGCTGGTCGGCGAGCGCCGGGTGACAATCGTTTCCGTGCATCTCGAAAACCGCACCGATCCCGCCGGCCGGGCCGACCAGATACGCCATCTCCTCGATGCCATCGACAGATACGACGCGGAAGCGCCTGTGCTGATCGGCGGCGACTTCAACACGCTGACCGCCAGCCATGAAGAGCGTCACGACGACCCGGTCGCATGGCGCGCCAGGATCGCGGCCGAACCCGACCGGCTGATCAAGGTCGAACGCCACGAACCGTTGTTCCAGGTGTTTGCCGAGCGCGGCTATGGCTGGCGCGACGCCAACACGCTCGACCGGCCGACCCAGCGGCGAGCGGCGGGAGACCCGACGCCGATCGGCCGCATCGACTGGTTCTTCACGCGCGGCCTTGCGGCAAGCGCTCCGGCCACCCTGCCGGCGGTGCTGCCCGACGGCAGCCCGAGTTCCGACCATGAGGCAA
>NZ_RZSL01000706.1:0-2704 GCF_003997355.1 Mesorhizobium sp. M1E.F.Ca.ET.041.01.1.1
GTGGAGCTCTCGCCAGAGGCGGCGACGCAGCGCGAGGCCGCGCTCAGCGAAAAGCCGAAGAGCCAGACCAAGCGCAAGTCGGAGACGAAGATATGAGCTGGCTTGGCGGCAGCGGTGATGCTTCTTCGCGGCGGTCGGGCACGCTTACGGTGCTCGATGTGGGCTCGAGCAAGGTTTGCTGCGTGGTGGCGAAGTTGAAGCCGCGCGAGGACGGCAAGCTTCTGCGCGGACGCTCGCACCGCATCCAGGTGATCGGCATCGGCCATCAGAAATCGCAAGGCGTGAAGTCTGGCGTCGTGGTCGATCTCGACCGCGCCGAGCATGCCATCCGCCTCGCCGTCGACGCGGCGGAGCGCATGGCGGGGCTCACCGTCGATTCCCTCATCGTCAACATGACGGCCGGCCGGCTGAAGAGCGAAGCCTTCTCGGCAACCATCAATCTCGGCGGCCACCAGGTCGAGGAAGCCGATATCAAGCGCGTGCTCGCTGCCGGCGCCAAGCAGGCGCTGCGTGCCGAGCGCGAGGTGGTCCACTCGCTTCCCGTCGGCTTCTCGCTCGACGTCGAACGCGGCATGCGCGATCCGCGCGGCATGGTCGGCGACGCGCTCGGCGTCGACATGCATGTGCTGACCGGCGACGCCGCGCCAATGCGCAATCTGGAGCTCTGCATCAACCGCTCGCATCTTTCGGTCGAGCGCATGGTGGCGACGCCCTATGCCAGCGGCCTCGCGGCCCTGGTCGACGACGAGCTCGAAATGGGCGCTGCCTGCATCGACATGGGCGGCGGCACCACGACGATCTCCGTGTTCTCGGAAGGCAAGTTCGTGCATGGCGACGCCATCGCCATCGGTGGCAACCATGTGACGCTCGACATGGCCAAGGGCCTGTCGACTTCGCTCGACGCGGCTGAACGGCTGAAGGTGATGCACGGCTCGGCGCTGCCCGGCAGCGCCGACGACCGCGACCTGGTTTCCATCCAGCCGATCGGCGAGGAAGGCGAATTGCCGCTGCAGATCCCGCGCTCGGTGATGACGCGCATCATCCGCGCCCGCATCGACGAGACGCTGGAGCTGTTGCGCGACCGGTTGAACAAGTCGGGCTACGGCAACGCCGTCGGCAAGCGTGTCGTTCTCACCGGCGGCGCCAGCCAGTTGGCGGGCCTGCCGGAGGCAGCGCGCCGCATCCTCGGGCGCAATGTGCGCATCGGCCGCCCGCTCGGCGTGGCGGGTCTGCCGGAAGCGGCCAAGGGGCCGGCGTTCTCGACCCCGGTCGGGCTTATGATCTACCCGCAGATGGCGAGCTTCGAGAGCCATTCGGCGAAAGGACTTTCCGGTTTCAGGATGACCGGAACGGGCGGAAAACTGCATCGCATGAGTCAGTGGTTGAGAGACAGTTTTTAATTTGACGGGGACAGCCCCATAGGCGGCCGCAGCGGCGAGGCGGCGGGAAAGGCAAAGGACGGAGACAATGACCATCAATCTGCAAAAGCCGGACATCACCGAGCTCAAGCCACGCATCACCGTGTTCGGTGTCGGCGGCGGCGGCGGCAATGCCGTCAACAACATGATCACCGCCGGCCTGCGCGGCGTCGAGTTCGTGGTGGCCAACACCGACGCGCAAGCGCTGACGATGTCGAAGGCCGAGCGGCTGATCCAGCTTGGCGCGCATGTCACCGAAGGGCTCGGCGCCGGCTCGCAGCCGGAAGTCGGCCGCGCCGCGGCGGAAGAATGCATCGACGAGATCATCGACCATCTCTCCAACACGCATATGTGCTTCGTCACCGCCGGCATGGGCGGCGGCACGGGTACGGGCGCTGCTCCGGTCGTTGCCCGCGCGGCACGGGAGAAGGGCATCCTCACCGTCGGCGTCGTCACCAAGCCGTTCCATTTCGAAGGCCAGCGCCGCATGAAGACGGCCGACATGGGCATCGAGGAACTGCAGAAATGCGTCGATACGCTGATCGTCATCCCCAACCAGAACCTGTTCCGGCTGGCCAATGACAAGACCACCTTCGCCGATGCCTTTGCGATGGCCGACCAGGTGCTCTACTCCGGCGTTGCCTGCATCACCGACCTGATGGTCAAGGAAGGCCTGATCAACCTCGACTTCGCCGACGTCCGTTCGGTGATGCGCGAGATGGGCAAGGCGATGATGGGCACGGGGGAGGCTTCGGGCGAGGGCCGCGCGATGGCCGCCGCGGAAGCCGCGATCGCCAACCCGCTGCTCGACGAAACCTCGATGAAGGGCGCCAAGGGCCTGCTGATCTCGATCACCGGCGGCCGCGACCTCACCCTGTTCGAGGTGGACGAAGCCGCGACCCGCATCCGCGAGGAGGTCGACCAGGACGCCAACATCATCCTGGGCGCCACCTTCGACGAGGAACTGGAAGGCGTGATCCGCGTCTCGGTGGTCGCCACCGGCATCGACAAGTCGGCGGCCGAAATTGCTGCCGCGCCGATCTCGATCCGCGCGCCGCAGAAGCCGGTCGCTCGTCCCGCGGCGCCTGTTCAGGAAAGCCGTCCCGCGCCGGTTCAACAGCAGACGGTCTACGAGCCGCGCGCGGTCGATCCGGTCGCCGAGGCGATCCAACTTGCCGAGGCGAATGCCGCCGCGATGGCGCAGCCGCGCCCGGCGCCGGTCGACGACTTCCGGCCGCAGAGCAAGATCTTCCAGGCCCCGCCGGCGCAGCCGCAGCCGGTGGTGC
>NZ_RZSL01000707.1:0-2693 GCF_003997355.1 Mesorhizobium sp. M1E.F.Ca.ET.041.01.1.1
CACGCGGGTGATCTGCTGCATGAAGGACGTCAGGCCAAGCGAGCCGACATTGTCGAACAATTCGTAGCCGGCGTTGGCGCTGGTCGGCAGGCCCTTCTCGGCAAGCAGCATGCGGGCGTGCGCGGTGGTGCCGGCCGGCACCAGCACCGACGTTCCGTCGGCGCCGACATCGAAGCCGATGCCGGCCTCGCCCAGCACCAGGCCGATCTGGTTCACGTCGGAGCGGTCGAGCCCGACATAAAGCGTCTCGTAGGCCGGACGGTTGAGGTAGACCGAGGCGAGGCCGATGACCGCCATGACCAGCGCGGCGATGCCGCCCATGAGGGCGAGACGCCTGACGCCGAATCCCCGCAGATTCGCGATGAGGCTCTGGATCTGTTCCGGCACGTTTCAAGCGCTCCCAGCATGACTGTCCGCCGGAAGACTAGACCGCGAAGCTTGTGCGAGGATGATAGGGCGTGCCGCCCAAAACCTGGCGGGGTTGGGACAAAGACACGCACAAAAAGCGCGTGCCGCGCGAGGACGACGACCACAGCAACAACAAGCCGGCAAGCGAAAAGGCCGCGCCCAAGGCACGGCCTTTCGATAGATCCGGAAGATAAGACGGTTAGCCGTTCTTGAACAGCGACAGGATCGACTGCGAGGAACTGTTGGCGATCGACAGTGACTGGATGCCGAGCTGCTGCTGAACCTGCAGGGCCTGGAGGCGGGTCGATTCCTTGTTCATGTCGGCGTCGACGAGCTGACCGACGCCGCGGTCGATGGAGTCCATCAGGCTCTGGGTGAAGGTCTTCTGCAGGTCGATGCTGCTCTTGGCGGCGCCGAGGATGGTGGCGGAGTCGGTGAGCTGACTCATGACGTTGTCGATCTTGGTGATCATCTGGGTGATGATGTCGTCGGTCACGCCCGACGCCGTGATGTCGAGATTGTAGGCGGAGACGTTGTCGATCTTGACGGGCGTGCCCCCAACAGCGGCCTGGCCGGCGGTGTTGGCGGCGATGTCGGTGGCGCCGCCGGCGATCGCGGCCGCATAGGCGGCATCGTAGGCGGACTGGTCCGCAGCCGTGGAGTAGATCGAGGTCTTGCGGTCGAGGATGCCCTGGTTCTTGACGGCGGTGGCGAGGCCGGAATCGAACAGCTTGATGCTTTCGACATCGATGTCGATGGTTCCGAGCGAGATGGCGCCGGATGAGGTGCGGTTGAACGAGGAGACGATCTTGGCGTCGGGCTGGACGCCGTCATTGGCGGCCGCGACCTGCTTGGACGTCACCGAGAGGTAGTTCGAGCCGGAGAAGGTGGCGGCATCGGCAAAGGACTTCATCTGCGCCTGAAGCGTAGTGATTTCGGTCTGCGTCTTTGCCTTGTTGGCATCCGACTGGCCGACGCTCGACAGCAGCTTGGTCTTGATCTTGCCGATCGTGTCCAGCACGTTGTTCATGCCGGTGTAGGCGGTGTCGACCTTCGAGGCGCCGAGGCCGAGCGCATCCTGCACCGTCGACAGCGCCGAGTTGTCGGACCGCATCGTGGTGGCGATCGACCAGTAGGCGGCGTTGTCGGAGGCTTCGGAGACCCTGTAGCCGGTCGAGATCCGGGCTTGTGTCTGTTCGAGCGATTTGTTGGTGGCGTTGAGGCTTTGAAGTGCAGTCAACGCCGCAGCGTTCGTCATGATGCTCGCCAAGAAACTCGCTCCTTCTCTAAGCCGGCATGCCATACAGGCCGGGTCGACCCGCCCATCGGCTGCGATTGTCCCGGTCAGGGCCGATTCGACAACCTGTCGTAAGCTAACGGTTAACCATACTTAGCGTGATATGGTTAATGCCCTGTTAAAAGTCAGCTTTCGAGAGGTTAAGGAACGAGGGTTGCGCGAGCCTTGATCAAGACGCAAATTGGGGAGCAAACGCAAAACGGGCCGCGCTTTTGGCGCGGCCCGTATGTCTAACTTGATCGGTCGAAGGCGATCAGCCGCGGAAGAGCGACAGGATCGACTGCGAGGAGCCGTTGGCGATCGACAGCGCCTGGACACCGAGCTGCTGCTGAACCTGCAGGGCCTGGAGGCGGGTCGATTCCTTGTTCATGTCGGCATCGACGAGCTGGCCGACGCCGCGGTCGATGGAGTCCATCAGGCTTTGCGTGAAGGTCTTCTGCAGGTCGATGGAGCTCTTGGCGGCGCCGAGCTTGGTGGCAGCGGTCGTCATGGCCTTGAGCGCGGTGTCGACGACGTTCATCATCTCCGAGATCTGGCTGTCGCTGGCAGCGGTGGTACCGGAGAAGATCTTCAGGGTGGCGACCGAGTAGGTGTCGCCGGCTGCCGCAGCCGCACCCAGGGTCGGGTTCTGCGCCGTGCCGACGATGGCGCCGGTCGCGCCGACGCGGTCGGCGTCGAGGATACCCTTCGTGGTCGGGGCCGCACCGCTATCATACAGCTTGATGCTTTCCACGTTGACGTCGATCGTCGAAATCGAAACCGAGCCTGTGGCGCTGCGGTTGAAGGCTGAAACGATCTTGACGTCGGCGGCCGTGCCCGAGGCGGTCTTTACCGACAGCATGTTGGTGCCGGAGAAGGTGGCGCCGTCGGCGTAAGCCTTCAACTGATCCTGAAGCGCCTTGATTTCGGTCTGGGTCTTTTCCTTGGAGGCATCCGTCTGGCCGTAGGATGCGGTCAGCTTCTCCTGGATCTTGTTGATGGTGTCGAT